>DASYVW010000672.1:0-4912 GCA_035936675.1 Gemmatimonadales bacterium | reverse complement strand
CATTCGTTAGAGATAGAGTCTTACCAGGCATGGAGTGCCCGCGGTCCGGAGGACCGCGCCAAGCCAAGAGCCCGGCCCGTCAGGGCCGGGTGGGCCGCAAGCCCAAATGATCGCAATCGGCCCGCCGCAGGCGGGCGTCGGTGCGTCATGAGCGAGGCACGTTGACCGATCACATCGTTGGCTTCACCTCCACCGGCAGCAAGCGGCCCGAGGCGCTCTTCGGCGAGCAGAGTGCCGATCTGCCCTCCCGCATGGTGCGTTCCTCGGGCTGCCACGTATGGGACGACGCCGGGCGCGAGTACACCGACTACATCATGGGACTGGGCTCGGTCGCGCTCGGCTACGGCCACCTCGACGTGACCCGTGCGGCCACCGCGGCCGTCGAGGCCGGAGTGGTCGGCCCGCTGGCCCCCGTGCTGGAGGAGGAGGTGGCGGCCGAGTTGTGCCGGCTGATGCCCTGGATGGAGCGGGTGCGGTTTCTCAAGACCGGCGCCGAGGCCATGGCTGCTGCGGTGCGACTCGCCCGGGTCGCCACCGGTCGTGAGTCCATCCTCGGCTGCGGCTATCACGGCTGGCTCGATTGGTGCCAGGGCCGCGAAGGGGTTCCCCACTCGACCCGTGCCTTGTATGACGAGCTTCCGTTCAACGACGCGAATGCCGCGCGAGAGCTGATTCGCTCGATCGGCGACCGTCTGGCAGCAGTGGTGTTCGAGCCCCTGATAGTGACCGAGCCCGACTCCGAGTGGCTCAAGACCCTGCGGGAGGAGACCGCACACGCCGGCGCGCTGCTCATCGTGGACGAGATCAAGACGGTGGGCCGGCTCGCGGTCGGGGGTGCGTGCGAACGCTACGGCATCCGGCCGGATCTCGTCGTCATCGGAAAGGCCATCGCAAATGGATTTCCCCTCGCCGCGGTCGGCGGGCGCGCGGAAATTATGGCCGGCGTGTCCCGCACCTGGATCTCTTCTACACTCGCCACCGAATTCGTCTCGCTCGCCGCTGCCAAAGCTACGCTCGGCGTCCTGGCGTCGCAGGGCGTGCCCGAGCACCTTCGCCGGGTCGGTGGCCGTTTGCTGGATGGGTTGTCCGCCCTGCGGCGTCGGTATCCGGACCTGGTCATCGGCGTCGGAGGCGTGGCGGAGATGTGTTTCCTTCAATACGCCGATGAGGCCGCCTCGCGCGCCGTCACCGCGGCCTGCGCCCATGCCGGCCTCCTCTTCAAGCGCTCGGCCTACAACTTCGTCTCCCTGGCGCACACCGATCCGGTCATCGACCGCTCGCTGGAAGTGTTGGCCGAGGCCCTCTCGGTCGCTGCAAAACCTGCCTAGATTGGGAGTGCAGGCCAGGCGGTCGTTGCAACTGCTTCGAGGAGGGACTCATGGCACCGCGTAAACCCACCATCGATGATCTCGACGACATAGACGATGAGGATGTCGCGGCCGCTCTGCCTCCCGACTTCGAGCCGGAGGAGGAGAGGTAGCGCCGGGTGCTCATCGACGTTCACGCCCACTTCCTTCACGACCGCTCTCCTCGCTCGGACTGGCTCGCTCGTAACGCCAGCCGCCTCCGCGCAGGAGAGCGCGTCGGTATTACGATGCACGTGGCGTCGATCCTGGGAAGTTGGGGCGCCACCTCTCCGATCTACTTACCGTCCCCGCCCGACATCGAATACGGCAACAATGTCCTGCTGCAGCTTCAGCGCACCAATCCGGCGCGGATTCGGGGCTATGCCGTCGTCAATCCCAACTTCGCAAGCCACGCGCTGGCGGAACTCGCCCGCTGCCTCGACGCCGGGATGATCGGTATCAAGCTGGCGGCCAGCCGCCGGGCCAACGATCCGCTGCTCGATCCGATCTGCCGCGTTGCCCGGGAACGAGGCGTACCGGTGCTGCACCACATCTGGCAGCACCGCCGCCGGGAGTATCCCGGACAGGAAGCCTCCGACGCAGCCGAGCTCGGCGCCCTGGCAGCACGCCATCCCGGGGTCAACTTCCTCCTGGCTCACATCGGCGGCGGCGGTGACTGGATCCACTCGCTTGCCGTCGTGCGCGATCTCCCGAACATCTTCGTGGATCTTTCCGGGAGCGGGGTGGACGGCGGCATGCTGGAGGAGTGCGTCAAGGCGGTGGGTGTGGAGCGGCTACTGTGGGGCTGCGATCTCACCATCGATACGGGCTGGGCCAAGCTTCGCTATCTGGAGCACATCCTCACGGGCGACGAGCTCGAGCTGGTCAAGTGGAGAAACGCGTCCCGTATCTTCCCCCCGACTGCCTTCCCGACCGACTGATGCGTATCGATGTCAACAGCTTTGTCGGCGCCTATCCCTTTCGGAAGGTGCCCGGTACCTCTCCCGACGGGCTGCTCCGCTCCATGGATCGCGTCGGCATCGATCAGGCGTGGGTGGCTCATCTGCCGAGTGTCTTCTGGCGTGACCCGGCCGATGGCAACGCGTGGCTCTACGAGACAACTGAGAAGCAGGCGCGGTTCCGGCCGGTGCCGGCGGTGCATCCCGGCCTCGCCGGTTGGGAGCGGACCATAGCCGGAGCATTGTCGGCCGAGGCGCCCGCGGTTCGGTGCGATCCGATGTACTACGGTCTCGATCCGGTCGGCTCGGAGATGCGGGCGTTGGTGAAGGCCTGCGGCAAGGAGCAGGTGCCTCTGATGCTGGCCGTGCGCCTGGAGGATTCCAGGCAGCGGCACCCGAACGACCGCGCGGGAGAGCTCCCACCGTGGGCGGTCAGAACCCTGGTCCGGAGCGATTCTCGGGCGCGCCTGCTCGTCACCCATGCAGACCGGCCGTTCATCGAGGAGGTCCACTTCGGGTCTACGCCGGAAGAATCGGCCCGCATCTGGTGGGATATCTCCTGGATCTGGGGTCCTCCCGAGGATCATTTGGAGACATTGCTCGGGACCATCGGCGTCGAGCGGTTCGTCTTCGGAACCGGCCAGCCGCTGAGGCTGCCGGAGACCAGCGTCGCCAAGCTCGATCTACTGGACCTCTCGAAGGACCAGCGGGCCGCCATCGAGAGCAAAAACGTTGTCATATGGCCACGCTGACAGACCGCATTGCTGGCGGCCTCATCCCGGCCGTCCCCGTTCCCTTCCGCGGCCGCGATCTCGACGGCACCGCTCAGCGCCAGTACGCGGGATGGATGGCGACACAGCCGGTGGCGGGCGTCGCAGTCTGGGCCCACACCGGGCGGGGACCCCATCTCGGGCCGGACGTTCGTCGCCAGGTGCTCGAGACCTGGCGCGAGGCGATGGGCGATCGGGTCATTGTCGCCGGCGCACGCGATATCGGCATGGCCATCGAGGCCCGGCGCGAAAAGGCCGACGCCCTCCTGGCGTTTCCCCAATCGAACGATCCCATCGGCTATCACCGGCGACTGGGCCGCGAGCTGCCGGTCATTGCGTTCTACCTCTATGAGGCGGCGGGCGGGGTGGACTACGATGACCAGACCCTGCACGGAATTCTCGAGCTGCCTGAGGTCCTGGGCATCAAGGTGGCAACGCTGGACTCGGTAATGACCTTCCAGCGGATCGCCGCAGTGGTGCGGCAACATCCCACCAAGCTGCTGATCACCGGGGAAGATCGCTTCCTCGGCTACTCGCTCCTGCTCGGCGCCCGTGCGGCGTTGATCGGCATGGGCGCCGCGCTCCCCGATCTCCAGGCCGACCTGGTGCGGGCATGCATCGCGGAAGACTGGGCCCGGTTCGTGTCGCTCTCCGAGCTGTGCGACCGGTTCTCCCAGACCACCTTCATCCAGCCGATGGAGGGGTACATCCGGCGAATGCTCTGGGCCGCCGCGGCCGAGGGGGCTCTCCCGCCGGACGCGTGCGACGACCCCTGGGGCCCTCCACTTCCCCCTGGAGAGCGCGACGCGGTCGAGCGGGCGGTGCGAGATGCGCGCGCAACTCGAGCGTGACTTCGAGCGCTTCAAGCGCGAGCTGCCCCGGGATTTCCCGGCGCACGTGCGGGACGCGTACCGGATCGATCTCGGCGCCCGCTACCTCGGATATTCGCTGCCGCATCCGATCGGCAAGGGATCGGGCCAGCTCTCGCTGAGTCAGGAACAGCTGGAGGCCGATCGCGCCGCCGGCCTCGCCTTCGTGGTGCTCAAGACGGTTATCGCGGAGGATCCCGAGGGCATCCGATCCATGGGTGCCTGGGCCATCCACGAGACCCGGATGAAGGTCGAGCGTCGCGTGTCCGAAGCAGGACGCGAGGGATGGACGGTCACTTGGAAGGGCCGTGGATGGGACCGCTCGTTCGAGGACTACCTCGCTCTGGTGCGAACGGCGGCCGACGTCACCCGTGCGGGAGATCTCGTGGCGGTGCCATCGGTCAAGTACCACCTGCCGCGCCTCGACGAGCCGTTCCGCGCCGCCGAATATGAGCACACCACCGGCCTGCTGGCTCTGGCCTGGGGCGGCTCTACCCTTTCGCTGGAGAAAGACTTCTCTCCCACGCTTGCCGGGGACGCGCTCGCCGACGAGCAAGCCCGCGTTCTGCGATGGCTGCGAGAGGTGCCGGATCAGATTCGCCGCTCGGTCAACGATGGTACAGTCCGGCTGGCGCTCAAGCTGATGAATGCCCGATTCGACGACGCCTTTCAACTCGAGATGCTTGCCGCAGCCGCCTCAGCCGATGCGCTGGTCGTCTTCAACCGACTGTGGGATCCGGTGAGCGGCGTCGCCTTTGGAGGCCATGACCTCAGCGAACGCAATCTCCGGGTGCTCCGCCAGGCCCGCGGCGAAGGCCGCGCCCTGCCGCCGCTGACCGGCAGCGGCAACGTGTGCAGTGGGCGCATGATCCTCGACTACGCCCGGCTCGGCTGCGAGAGCGTCCAGCTCCACACCTTCTTTCAGCTGCCCTTGTCGGAGTACCCCGCCACTGAAGGCTCCCGTTCCC
>DASYVW010000671.1:0-5639 GCA_035936675.1 Gemmatimonadales bacterium | reverse complement strand
AATACGATCTCAGCGCCTTCTGAGCGCCCCAGCCAGTTCCTCTGCGCCAGTGTGGTGCTCTGCGACCAGTCCATCTTGGACGGATCGTCCAAGTTGGCCAGCAGGCGATCGGCGTAGTCGGTGATTCGAAAGAACCACTGCTCCAAGGTGCGCTGCTCCACGACCGAGCCGCACCGCTCGCAGCGCCCATCGATCACCTGCTCGTTGGCCAGCACCGTCTGATCTTTGGGACACCAGTTGACCGCGGCCGCTTTCCGGTACGCTTTGCCCGCCTTCAGCAACTGAAGGAAGAGCCACTGGGTCCACTTGTAGTACGCCGGATCGGTGGTGGACAGCTCGTGACGCCAGTCGAACATGCCCCCGATGCTTTTGAGCTGGCGGCGGAAGTTGGCAATGTTCTCGGGAATCAGCTTGCCCGGATTGATGCCTACCGCGATGGCGTAATTCTCACTATGAATGCCGAACGCGTCGTACCCAATCGGCTCGAAGACGTCGTATCCCTGAAGCCGCTTGAACCGCCCATACGTGTCCGCGCCGGTGAAGGCGAACATGTTCCCCACGTGGAGCCCTTCGGCCGACGGGTAGGGGAACATCATGAGGTTGTAGAAGGGCCTCGATGCCCGGTCGAGGTCGGGCTCGTTGGTATGACGCTCGGCCCAACGGGCCTGCCACTTGGCCTCGACCGCATCGGGCTGGTAGGGCAGCTCGTGGGTCGGTGCGGGATTCTGCTTCACTGGAGTCTTGCTCGGGTTCATACCGCGGTCCGCCTCGCGGCCGGCGGGGCACGCGATCTGGGAGAAATGCCGGTACTGGAGACCCGTAAATCTATTCCCATTGCCATCTTAGTGCCACAGACGACGGGCGGTCGGGCGGTCGGGCGGACGGAGGAAGGAGTACGCGCCCCCGGGCCCTCCTCTTGCTACGACTGGAGAGCATGGCAACAAACCGGAACACGTTCGTCACCCGCCTGCACCTGATTGGACTCCTCGCCGCCGCTACCATAACCGCTGCCGTGGCGGTGATCCTGGTGGCGGTGTGCTCCGGTCGCGGTGTCCCTGTCGGTCCGACCCATCCCGCGATCTGGGGCAGCGCAGCGGTGCTCGCACTCGGTGTGTTGATCGAGCAGCTTCTGGTCCGCCTGCTCCTCCAACAGGTGCTGAAGCCGACGGGCAAGGCGGCGGCGGTGGCGATACGGGTATCCGAAGGCAATCTCATGATGCCCGATTGGGCGGGGCGGCGTAACCTGGACGGGCTCTCGACTTCCATCGTCAACATGGTGCGCCGGCTCCAGGAGCTGGTCGGGAGCATCCGGCAGTACTCCCACGATGCCGCCACCATGGCGCAGCAGATTGCCGCTTCGACCCAGCAGATGGCGGCCTCGACTCAGGAGGTGGCGAGCACGACCGGCGATCTCACCGAACGAGCCAACCAGCAGGCGACGGTGGTCCGGGCGGCGGCTCAGGATGCCGGCAAGATTCTGGAGATCGCCCAGGAGCTGGCAGCGGGAGCCACCCAATCCGCCGAGCGGAACGCAGCGCTGGCCCGGCTGGCGCGCTCTCACCGCGAGCGGCTGGACCAGAGCACGGCGGAGCTGGCCCGCTTTGCCGAAGAGATCGAGCGCGGGGCGGCGGAGTCCGAAGCGTTGGCCACCGCGTCGGCCGAGATCGAGAAGTTCATCACCCAGGCGAAAGCGATCGCCAAGCGGACCCACATGCTGGCGCTCAATGCCTCGATCGAGGCGGCTCGCGCGGGCGACGAGGGACGCGGGTTCAGCGTGGTGGCGGAAGAGGTACGGAAGCTGGCTGGGCAGGCGGCACAGGCGGCCACCACGACCAGCGAGACGGTGCAGAGCGTCGTGGCCCAGGTGCAGACCGCACGCGAGCGTCTCATCCGGCTGGGCCACGGCGGCATGGCCGCGCGAGACGCTGCCCATGAGGCCGCCGTCGGTCTGATGAATGTCGCGGCCGACGCCGACGCCAACGACGAGTGGACCCGCAGAATCTCCAACTCGGCCGGGGACGTCAGCGGGCTGATCGAGGGAATTGTGGGCCGGATGCGCGAGGTCTCGTCAGGGACGGAAGATTACGCGGCGGCGGCCCAGCAGATCGCCGCGGCGGCCCAGCAGCTCAATGCATCCACCGAAGAGATCTCCTCGTCAGCCGGACACCTCGCCCAGGCAGCCGATCGACTCACCGGAGCGGTTGGTGGGTTCAAGCTGGAGTGAGGGGAAGGCGGTAAGGCGGTACGGCGGTACGGCGGTACGGCGAGTGTCATTTCGAGCGAAGCGAGAAAGCGGCTCGCTTTGCGAACTGGCATCGGAGCCCAAACGCACACCCACCCGATTCCTCGCTACGCTCGGAATGACGCGCGAATGGCACGCGGCGGGTGCGCGCGGAAACCCACATGCCCGCATGCGCGGGCTATCACGATCCATTGGGCGTGGACGCCCACCCGGCCCTTACGGGCCGGGCCCTTGAATTGGCGCGGTGCTCCGCACCGCGGACGCTCCGTGTACCGAGGAGCGCCGCTTCAATCATTACCGCCCCTTCGCTCCGCTCAGGGCAGGCTCCACCGCCGCTTTCATCTACCGCCTTACCGCCCTACCGCCGTAGGTTAAGACCTCCTCTTGTCGGGAGGCCTCGTGCCCCGTAACAGACTCCTCATCGCTCTCGTCGTTGCCATCATCTCCCTGCTGGGATACTACGGAAGCAGCGTCTTCAATCCGATCACCCAGGAGAAGCAGCACGTTGCCGGCATCACTCCCGAACAGGAGGTGGCGCTCGGGCTTCAGGCAGCGCCCGAAATGGAACAGCAATTCGGGGGACTGGACCCTGACAAGGAGATGCAGGCGCGGGTAGCCCGCGTCGGCGAGCGCCTGGTGTCCCGGACCGCGGCAGGAAAGAGTCCGTACCATTTCGAGTATCACGTGCTGAACGACCCCGAGACCATCAACGCCTTTGCCTTGCCTGGCGGCCAGGTCTTCATCACCGAGGGGCTGCTTCGCCGGCTCAAGACCGACGGCCAGCTTGCCGGCGTGCTCGGCCATGAGAGCGGCCACGTCGTGGCAAGGCACGGTGCGGAGCACATCGCCAAGCAGCAACTCACCGAAGGACTGACCGGCGCCGCCGTGTTGGCGACCTATGACCCCAACAATCCTTCCAGCCGCAATTCAGCGGCAGTGGCGGCGATGGTCGGTCAGCTGGTCAGCATGCGCTTCGGCAGGCAGGATGAGCTCGAGGCCGACCAGCTGGGGGTACGGCTCAGCAGCGAAGGCGGCTACGACCCGAGGTCGATGATCGAGCTGATGAAGATCCTGGATCAGAGCTCACAGGGCAATCGGCCGCCGGAATTCTTCAGCACCCATCCCAATCCGGAAAATCGGATTTCGAGGATTCAGGAGGCGATTCAGAAGCAATATCCGAACGGAGTCCCCGAGGGACTGGAGAAGTAGTCACGAGTCAAGAGTCACGGGTCACGGTCGGGAGTCGGAAGCCGGGACTCGCGACTCGCGACTCGCGACTAGTCATCGTAACTTCTCCGCTCATGGAACTGCTTCGCAATGCCGAGCTGTACGACCCGGAGCCGAGGGGACGCGCGCACCTGCTGGTGGCGGGCGAGAGGATCATCTGGGTTGGAACCGACGCCCCGACGTTCCCTCGGGCGCTGGACATCAAGGAGCGGGACCTGGACGGACGGCGGGTGATCCCGGGGCTGATCGACGGGCACGTTCATCTGACTGGAGGCGGCGGCGAGGCCGGCCCGCACACGCGGGTTCCGCCGCTGGCGCTGAGCCGGCTCACCGCCGGCGGGGTCACCACAGCAATCGGCGTGCTCGGCACCGACGACACGGTGCGATCCACCGCCGAGCTGGTGACGACGGCGCGCGGGCTGATTGCAGAGGGGCTGAGCGCCTATTGCTACACCGGTGGATATCACGTGCCGCCGGCGACGATCACCGGCAGCGTCCGGCAAGACATCGTCCTGATCGATCTCATCCTGGGCGTGGGGGAGCTGGCCATCAGCGATCATCGCTCGAGCCAGCCCACGCTGGAAGAGCTGCTTCGGATCGCCGCCGATGCTCACGTGGCTGGGCTCATGATGGACAAGGCGGGAATCGTGCACCTGCACGTCGGCGATGGGCCCCGCGGCCTGGAGCTGGTGCGGCAGGCTCTGGAGCAAACCGAGCTCCCCTCCCGAGTGTTCAATCCCACCCACGTAAACCGGCGCAAGGCGCTGCTACAGGACGCGATGGCACTGGCTCAGCGGGGCTGCACCATCGACATCACCGCCTTCCCGGTGGAGGAGGGCGATGATGGCTGGTCCGCGGCTGAGGCACTCAGCCGCTATCTGGAGGCGGGACTTCCGGCAGACCGGGTGACAGTCAGCTCCGACGGGGGCGGTTGTCTGCCAGTGTTCGATGCTGCCGGCCAGGTGACCGCCATGGATATCGGCCGGCCGTCGGCGATGGCCGAGACGCTCCGGGAGCTGCTCGCATGCGGTCAGCCGCTGGAGCGGGTGCTGCCGGCGTTCGGGGCCAATCAGGCCCGCCTGCTGTTGCTCCCCCGGAAGGGCCGTCTCTCCGAGGGCGCAGACGCAGATCTGGTGGTGCTGGACGATGACGGCTCAGTGGAGGACGTCATGGCCCGTGGACGTTGGCACGTCCTGGCCCACCGGCCGGTCATCCGCGGCGCGCTCGAGGAGAGGCAGGAAGTCGGTTGACCGCCGAGCGAGGGTACATCGTGCCGGTAGGCGGCGCCG
This sequence comes from Gemmatimonadales bacterium, assembly GCA_035936675.1. Taxonomy (GTDB): domain Bacteria; phylum Gemmatimonadota; class Gemmatimonadetes; order Gemmatimonadales; family GWC2-71-9; genus CAVVWJ01. Next base: position 881 of record DASYVW010000671.1, on the reverse strand, counting down.
AGGACAAGCTGGGCGATGTGGCCATTCTCAGACGGTTCGCCACCCTGTGCGGAACCGGTTGCCGGATCGCCATCATTCCGACCGCCTCGACGCAGAGCGAGACCGGCAGCCGCTATGAGGAGCTCTTTCACAGTCTCGGCGTGCGCGAAGCCAGAGCCCTCCCGATCGCGACCCGAGAGGACGGCGAGCATCCGGAGTGGCTCGAGGTCCTCGACCAGGTCGAAGGGGTTTTCCTGGCCGGGGGCAACCAGCTGCGACTCAGCACCACCATCGGTGGCACGCAGGTAGCCAAGGCCCTTCGGCGGCGCAATCGGGAAGGAATGCACGTCGCCGGAACCTCTGCCGGCGCCGCGTTTCTCTGCGAGCATATGATCGCCTTCGGCAAAGAGGGAGGCTCCCCCCGCGCCAAGATCGTGACCTTGGCTCCGGGGCTCGGCCTGACCAACAGGGTGATCATCGATCAGCATTTCAGGCAACGCGACCGCCTGGGTCGCCTGCTGACCGCCCTGGCCTACAACCCGTTTGCAATAGGGATCGGCTTGGACGAGAACACGGCCGCCTTCATCGGCCCGGACGAGACCCTCGAGGTCGTGGGCGGCGGAGCGTTGACCATCGTGGATCCTTCCGGACTCGAGTTCTCGTCAATGGCACGGGTCAGGAAGAACGATGTCGTGTGCCTCATCGGCCTCAAGCTGCACATCCTGGATCAGGGCTCGACCTTCAACTTGCATACCCGCATTGCTGCGGCCGCGCCTGGGCTCGCCCACCGGTTGGAGGGCGGTGAGGTGGGGGACAAGACGGCGAAGCGAGGCGGGTAACATGCAGATTCTCGACAAGGCCGTGTTCGTCGGCCCCAGCCTGTACGCCCATTTTCCGGTCAT
>DASYVW010000670.1:0-2245 GCA_035936675.1 Gemmatimonadales bacterium | reverse complement strand
CCTGCGACGGCTCCGCCACCGGCCGCCCGTCGGACGGCTTGAGGACGTTGTTCGAGGAGATCATCAGGAGGCGAGCCTCCAGCTGCGCCTCGAACGAGAGCGGCACGTGCACCGCCATCTGGTCGCCGTCGAAGTCGGCGTTGAACGCCGCACAGACCAGCGGGTGAATCCGGATGGCCTTGCCTTCGACCAGCACCGGCTCGAACGCCTGGATGCCCAGGCGGTGGAGCGTCGGCGCGCGATTGAGCAGGACCGGGTGATCCTGAATGATCTCCTCCAGGATCTCGTACACCTCGGGGCTCTCCCGCTCCACGATCTTCTTGGCTCGCTTCACCGTCTCGGCGATGCCCTTCTCCACCAGCTTGTGGATGATGAAGGGCTTGAACAGCTCAACCGCCATGGCCTTGGGCAGGCCGCACTGATGGAGCCGGAGCTCAGGACCCACCACGATGACAGAACGGCCGGAGTAGTCCACCCGCTTGCCGAGCAGGTTCTGGCGGAATCGGCCCTGCTTGCCTTTGAGCATGTCCGAGAGGCTCTTGAGTGGACGCTTGCCCCGGCCCCGGATCGCCTTCGAGCGGCGGCCGTTGTCGAACAGCGCGTCCACCGCCTCCTGGAGCATCCGCTTCTCGTTCCGAAGGATGACCTCCGGCGCCTTGTGCTGGATCAGCTTGGTCAGCCGGTTGTTCCGGTTGATCACCCGGCGATACAGGTCATTGAGATCGGACGTGGCGAAGCGTCCCCCGTCCAGCGGCACCAGCGGCCGAAGGTCGGGCGGAATCACCGGAATGACGTCGAGGATCATCCAGGCCGGGTCGTTGGCCAGGTCGCCCGAGTCGCCCGACGACAGGAACGCGTCCACGATCTTGAGCCGCTTCAGCATCTGCTTCTTGCGGTGCTGACTCGTCTCCGTGGCGACGCCGGCGCGCAGCTGCTCCGCCAGCTTCCGGATGTCGAGCCGGCCCAGCAGCTCGCGCACGGCAGGGGCGCCGATGTCGGCCCTGAACGTGGTGTCGCCCTCGTCCCGGGCCTTGGCCCGCAGGGTCAGGTACTCGTCCTCGTCCAGCAGCTGATTCTCCTCGACCTCCTGCTTACCCGGATCGATCACGATGTAGCTCGAGTAGTAGATGACCCGCTCGAGATCTCGCAGGGTGATGTTGATCAGGTTCCCCATCGGGCTGGGTAAGGTCTTGAAGAACCAGATGTGCGCCACCGGCACGCTGAGCTCGATGTGGCCCATACGCTCGCGCCGCACCTTGCTGAGCGTCACCTCGACGCCGCAGCGATCGCAGATCACGCCGCGATAGCGGATCCGCTTGTACTTGCCGCAGTGGCACTCCCAGTCCTTGACCGGGCCGAAGATCCGCTCGCAGAAGAGGCCGTCCTTCTCCGGCTTGAACGACCGATAGTTGATCGTCTCCGGCTTGGTGACCTCGCCCCACGACCACCAGGTCCGCTGCCCCTGGAGCTCCAGGCGCTCGCGCTCCTTCGGGTCCCGGGGACCCCGGATTTCCTCCGGTGCCGCGATACGGATGCTGATGTAGTCGAAACTCGAGCTCTTGGGCTCGCGACCGCTTCGAAAATCAATCATTGATAACCTCTATTCGTCGCCGGCTTCGGTGGTACCGAGGGTAACCTTGAGACCGAGCGCCTGCAGTTCCTTCACCAAGACGTTGAACGACTCGGGGATGCCGGGTTCCGGCAGGTTCTGCCCCTTTACGATGGCCTCATACACCTTGCTGCGGCCGTTCACGTCATCCGATTTCACCGTGAGCATTTCCTGGAGCACGTGCGCCGCGCCATAGGCCTCGAGCGCCCAGACCTCCATCTCACCAAACCTCTGTCCACCGAACTGCGCCTTGCCGGCCAGTGGCTGCTGGGTGACCAGCGAGTACGGGCCGATGGAGCGCGCGTGGATCTTGTCGTCCACCAGGTGGCTGAGCTTCAGCATGTAAATCGACCCGACCGTGACGTCGCCCTCGAAGGGATGCCCGGTCCGGCCATCGCGGAGGCGCGCCTTGCCCGTCGGAGTAAGCCCCGCCGCGTGGAGCAGCTCGTTCGCCGCCGCGTCGATGTCCGACTCTGCCTTGGGACCCAGCAGCGCGGCGAGCGCGGGCATTCCGGCACCCTCGAGCGCCTCGGCGGCCGACACTCCGGCCGCCTTCTCGGAGTCGCGCAGGGCCTTGGCGTAGGCCTTCTCCTCCTTGCCGAGATCGTCGCGGCCGGTCTGAGCCCGATGGAACTC
>DASYVW010000669.1:0-3412 GCA_035936675.1 Gemmatimonadales bacterium | reverse complement strand
TCCCATGAGCGTGGACACCCATGTCACCGCTCACGAGGTCTACCTCAGGCCGGCAGGCAGTGATGACACCGAGATAGCGGTCTCCCTGGCAGCGATCGAGGTGGTGGAGTTGGTCTAGCGTCCTCCCATGGCTGCTCCCTTTAATATGGTCGTTTCGTTGTGAAACAACGAGAGGTCTCCGCCCGTACATAGTGAGCCGACCCAGCCTGGTGCCTCTTTCCGGGGCTCCCCGCTCGGCTTTCAAGGGCTGGCCTTATGAGGACAAACGCGGAATGGATATAGAAGGCGTACTCGCCATTACGTTGATCTTTGGAGGAGGAACCCTCTTTCTCCTCTCCATTAGTCCAGTGGGAAGAGCCCTGGCCGACCGTCTGCGTGGCCATGCGGCGCCGGCTCAGGATCCTGAGCTCCTGGCGGAGGTCGATGCTCTCCGGCAGGAGGTAGCGGAGCTCCACGAACGGGTTGATTTCGCCGAGCGGATCCTGCTGAACCCTGAGCGCAAGGAGCTCGGGAAGGGAGAGGGTGTCGGATGATGACGATGCTTCAAGGGCCTACGCCGCCGACCCCTCAGGCGCCACCGTTCGATCCGAACCTGATCTTCATGAATCACGGTGGCCCGCCAGGGTCCGTGCTGTTGATCATCATCGCTGCGCTCACGGCTACGGTCATCATTCTATGGCCCCTGATGAGAGCGTTCGCGCGGCGGTTGGAGGGCAAAGGCGGCGGGGATCCCGCCTTGCGGTCGGATGTCGACCACCTTCATGCCCGGCTGGGCGATATCGACGCCCTCCAGGCACGGGTGGCCGAATTGGAGGAGCGGGTCGACTTCACCGAGCGCCTGCTGGCGCAGAACCGAGAGCCCGACCGGCTTCAACGCTAAGGAGGGAAGCACCAATGCCGGATTTGGGACCCGGTGTAGTTATCGCCATCGTCGTGCTCTGTCTCGGCATGGCCAGAATCCTTCGTGGCCCGGTGGGTGAGGCGATGGCTGACCGAGTACGCCATGGACAGCGGAGCCGAACCGATGCCACGGTCATGGCCGAGGTAGAAGAGCTGAAGACGCGACTGGCCGAAGTGGAGGAGCGATTAGATTTCGCCGAGCGACTTCTGGCCGCCGGCCGAGAGGTAGACCAGCTGCACGGAGGAGCTCGTCAATGATCACCCGAGAGGACATCCAGTCGTTTCTCGATCGGCTCGATGGTGGTAGTCTGCTGGTGACCGAGGTCGAGTCCAACCTCTGGCTCGCCCGGACCCCGGACGACGCCGAGGTGGTGATCCACTACGCGCCGCCGGTGGTCATTCTTCGCGTCCGGGTCATGGAGTTGCCGGCCAGCGAGCCCCGTCGGGGAGAGCTCTTCCGGCAGCTGCTGGAGTACAACGCGAGGGAGCTGGTCCACGGCTCCTATGGCCTGGAGGGCGACCACGTGGTGCTCACCGATACGCTGGAGCTGGAGAACCTGGACTACAGCGAGTTCGAGGCGAGCTTCGACTCGATCACGCTGGCGCTGGCTTCGCATCTTGGCGCACTCGCGCCCTACCGCGAAAGGTGAAGCGTCATGGGACTCTTTGACCGTCTCTCCACCATGCTGCGGTCGAACATCAACGATCTCATCTCCCGGGCGGAAAACCCGGAGAAGATGCTGAATCAGCTGATCCTGGACATGAAGACCCAGCTGGCCAAGGCCAAGCAGCAGGTGGCCTCCGCCATTGCCGATGAGAAGAAGCTCCAGTCCGACGTCGAGGCCATGAAGAAGCAGGCCGACGACTGGGAGCGCAGGGCCATGATGGCGGTGCAGGAAGGTCGTGATGACCTGGCCAAGCAGGCGCTGGGCCGGTACAACGAGCAGCTCCAGGGAGCGCAGACACTGCAGGAGACCTGGCTTCGGCTCAAGGCAGAAACCGACCAGCTCAAGCTTTCGCTGCGGCAGCTGAACGACAAGATCGAAGAAGCCAAGCGCAAGAAGAACATCCTGGTGGCGCGGTCCAAGCGGGCCGAAGCGCAGCAACGGATCCAGGAAACCATGTCCGGGTTGTCGGACAAGAGTGCGTTCGAGACCTTCGAGCGTATGGCGGAGAAGATCGAGGCCACCGAGCGCAAGGCGTTGGCAGCGGCCGAGCTCAACGAGGAGGTTTCGGGCGACCGGCTGGCCCTCCAATTCGAGGCTCTGGAGTACAAGGGGAGCTCCGACCAACAGCTCTTGGAGCTGAAATCCAAGATGGGGATCCTGGGAGCTGGCCGGCCACAGGGCTCCAAGCAGATTGGCACCGGTCGCGCTCCGGCGGACGTGCACGACGCCGAGCTGATAGAGGAGGGGGATGAGGGGAAGAAGGCGCGCTGATGGTCCCAGTTGAGACCGATCGACGGCGAGGGTTTCCGCTAGGCTGGATTCTCCTCGCCGTCATTGTTGTGGCCCTCCTGATCCGCACGGTCGACGTGCTGATCGTCGTTTTCCTGGCCATCATTCTTGCGGTTTACCTCGATGCGGTCTCGGGCTTTCTCCAGCGACGAGCCGGGGTTCCCCCAGCAATCGGGCTCGCCGCCGCAGTGGCCCTCACCCTTGGCGGGCTCGTCGGTGTGGTGTTCCTCGTTGCCCCGGCAGTGGCCTCGCAGGTCCAGGACCTGGTCGCCAACCTTCCGAGCTTCCTCACCGAGCTCGACCAGAGCATCAACCGGCTGTTCCGCAGCATCCCAGTACTTCGGCGAGGCGTGACGGAGGGGGGCGCACCGGGTCTCCTGGCCAGCTCGCTGAACGAGCTGTTCGGGGTTCTCCGCGGGGCTCTGGTGCCGTACCTCAAGGGCGGGGTCGAGCTGATCATCAAGGGGGTGGGCGTCTTCGTAATGGCGCTCTACCTCGCGAGAACCCCGTCCACCTACGTCGATGGACTCGTCGCTTTGGTGCCACCGGCTCACCGTCGTCTGGCCCGGGTGATTCTGTACGATCTCAAGTTGACGCTGCACGCCTGGGTGGTGGGGCAACTCATCGCCATGGTCCTGCTCGCCGCTCTCACGACCCTGGGGCTCTGGATCCTGGGAGTGCCGTACTTCCTGGCATTCGGCGTGTTCGCCGGCGTGGCCGCGATTGTCCCGTTCTTCGGCACCCTGTTCTCCACCATCATTCCGGCCCTGTTCGCGCTGGGTGTGGCGGGCCTGGGGAAGGCCATCGCGGTTGCACTGCTGGGGATCGGTGTGCACCTGATCGAGGCCAACTTTGTAGCTCCGGTGGTCATGGAGCGCCAGGTGAACCTGCCCCCGGTGATCACGATTGCCGGTGTACTCTTGATTGGGAAGCTGTTCGGTCTGGCCGGATTGATCGTCGCGGTGCCGATCCTTGCCTTCGTCATGGTCCTGATCCGCCACATTCTCATGGGCGAGGTATACGGCGATCAACTCAGCGAGGCCACGCCGAGCGGG
>DASYVW010000668.1:0-5691 GCA_035936675.1 Gemmatimonadales bacterium | reverse complement strand
CTTTACGTGCGCGATGCCGACCACCCCATCAATCCAACACGTGGGCCGGATCGTACGCGACCCCGTGGCGATCCAAGAGGTCGAGATATTCGCCGGTGTAGGCGAGTTCCCGGTGATGGGTCTCCTGGTTCCGGATGTAGTCCCGGAGGGCGTCGTCGTTAAACCCTGTGACCGTGAATGCACCATACCCATGTTGCCATTTGAAGTCTTTTCGGTGCGGAAAGGTTTGATGAATCCAGCGAGTGGTGTTGGCCTTGATCGTGCTGACCAGCTCGGAGACGGTTACGGTGCCTGGCGGCTCGAGGTACAGGTGCACGTGGTCTCGCACGCCGCCGGCGCAGAGCAGCCTTCCCCCCTTCCGCTCGACGATTTGACCAACACAAGCGAACAGTCGTCCCCGCCACTGCGGATCCAGCCAGGGGCGGCTGTTCTTGGTGGCCCACACGAGATGCAGCCGTAACGAGAGATAGGTATCTGCCATACCGTCTTAGCTTATGGCTTCATTGGTGAGAGGAGAAACCGCAGCGACGCGCCACGGTGCCAAATTCGTCATGCGGCACCTATGTTTCCCGCCGATGCTCCGCCTCGCGACGCCACCCGAATCGAGTCTTCCGTGATCGCCCTGGCGCTCCTCGTCGTCCAGCAGACAGCAGCTCCGGCATCGTCGAGCGCCTACTGGCAGCAGCAGGTGGCGTACCAGATCCAGGCCCGTCTGGATGAGCCGAATGGGGTGCTCGGTGGCACCGAGCAGATCCGTTACACCAACCGCTCGCCCGACACGCTCACCACCTTCTCGTTGCATCTGTACCTCAACGCCTTTCGGCCCGGCTCTCGCTGGGCCGACGCCGATTCGGCCGAGGGGCGCCGCCGTTTCAACGATCTGCGTGATCCCGACTTCGCCTTCAATCATGTCCGCGATGTCCGGATCATGGGCTCGCCGGTTCCGGCGACATACCCGTTTGCGCCGGACAGCACGGTCGTGCGCTTCGCGCTCCCGCGGCCGCTGCCCCCGGGCGAGTCCATGGACGTCGAGATGGGCTGGGACGCCCGGCCCTCGACGCTGCCCCGGCGGCAGGGTCGCCAGGGCCGGCGCTTCGATTTTGCGCAGTGGTATCCCAAGGTGGTGGTCTACGATCGCTACGGCTGGGAGGAGCATCCGCTCTATCCCGCCGGCGAGTTCTATGGCGAGTTCGGCTCGTTCATCGTCGATCTCGATGTGCCCGAGGACCAGGTTGTGGGCGCCACCGGTGTTCCGGTGTGCGGCGATCCCGGCTGGGCCGGAGCAAACCGGAATCGAGCGGAACCGGTGGAGTACCAGCGCGACTACTACGGCCCACGGACGCCTGCCGCCGCCTGCGACGGGGCCACGACCGGCCGGAAGAAGGTCCGCTGGTACGCGGAGGACGTGCACCACTTTGCCCTCTCGCTCAACCCCGACTACAGCTACGAAGGCGGCCACTTCGGCGATGTCGCCATTCACGTGTTGTACCAACCCGGCGACGAGGGGACCTGGGGCGACGGTACCGCGGTCGAGCGGACCAAGACCGCCCTGACCTGGCTCGATAAGCTGTACGGCAAGTTCGCCTGGCCCCAGATCACCAACGTGCACCGGATCGAGGGCGGCGGGACCGAGTTTCCCATGATGATCATGAACGGATCGGCCGATCAGGGGCTGATCGTTCACGAGCTGGGCCACAACTACACCATGGGCATCCTGGCCAACAACGAGTGGCGGGAGGGCTGGCTCGACGAGGGATTCACCAGCTTCCAGACGACCTGGTTCTGGGAGACGCTGGGCCGGGGCGGAAGCTACGAGCAGACCGAAGCCAGCATGCTGACGCTCGACCTCGACGGCTACTCGGAGCCCGCCAGCCTGGTGAGCGAGGCGTACCGCGACTTCACCTCCTACAACATTTCGATCTACAGCAGAGGCGAGCTGTTCTTTCACCAGCTTCGCTACATCGTGGGCGACGCGACGATGCACCGGATTCTCCAGACCTTCTACCAGCGCTGGAAGCTCAAGCACGTGGATGAGGCGGCATTCCGGGCCGTCGCCGAGGAGGTGTCGCACCAGGATCTGTCCACCTTCTTCGCGCAGGGGCTGCATACGACGGACTTGTACGACTATGCGGTGGGGCGGGTGAGAGTGGACAGGCGGACGGGCCGGGTACCCGCGCCGCGGGTGGGGGCCGACCGGTGGGTAACGCATGTCGAGGTCGTGCGCAAAGCCGAAGGTCGAATTCCGGTCGAGGTCGCCGTCATCGCCCAGCGGGATACCGGAGTCACCCGCTCTGATGGAGCGGCCGAGCGGGAGTGGGTCGAGGTCGAGACCTCGAGCAAGCCGAAGCGGGTGGTGTTGGACCCGCGCGTCCGGACCCACGACTGGAACATGCTCAACAACCAAAGGCGCATGGGCGGGATCCTGAGCAGAATCTTCGGGTCTGACCGTAAGGTGGAGACCTATTTCCATCCATACTTCTCGACCCGGTCACGACGCGATCGTCTCACGGCCGGCTTCCACCCCACGGTGTGGTACAACGATGCCGGGGGCGTCACGATCGGGATTCGCGTGCTGAATGATTATCTCGGCCGCTTCGAGCAGAATCAGACGCTGCTCACCCGGAGCACCGGCTGGGGAGCCAAGGACGGACCAGAGGATACCGACTTCTTCTTTCGACTGCGAAACCCGGTTGGTCTCAGGGCGCCCAACCTGTCCCAGACATTCGATGCCTTCAACTTCGAGGGACGGTACGGCGCCGCGCTCAACCTCGAGCGGTCGCGCCGGACGCACCTGTCCTTCGGTCCGACGTGGACCGGCAGCGCAAGCTTGCAATGGGTAGCCACCGATGATTTCCGCTATCTGGATGGCGGCCTCTACGACGATGTCAGCACGGTGGAGGTGCAGCTCGGCAGCGGGGTGAGGAATCGGAGCGGGAGCTGGACGCTGGGGGTCCGGGGCTCGGCCGGCGGTGGCCTGGCGTACAACCGCAGCGGCCTGGTAGCGAGCGGCCGCCCGGATCTGGATCCCTTCTACTTTCGCGGCTTCGTGGAGGGCACGGCGCGTCGTTCGCTCGGTCGCACGCTGGGTCTCGGCCTGCGGGGATACGTCGGCGTGGCCAGCGGCGAGCACACGGCCGCCAAGCAGCGGCAGATCTACTTCCAGGGCGCCGATCCGCTGGCGCAGCTCTACAATCCGTTCCTGCGCTCGAGGGGCGCACTGCTGGTGGGCGAAGACTTCCACTACCAGGTGCCGGGCGGTGCGGGAGTCCGCGGCGTGGACTCGCGGGTCTCGGCCGCCGCGATCGCGGCACTCAACCTCGAGCTGGAACGAACCCTGCTGAGCCACCCGGACGCCCAGCTCTTCAACCGGGTGGCGGTCGCCGTGTTCACCGACGTGTCCCACACTCTCGGCGGATCGGTGCAGCCGTTCACCGGCGACCGGATCCGCTTCCTGATGGACGCGGGACTCGGCCTTCGGGCCGAGCATCGGATCGGCGACACCCGATTCACCACCCGATTCGATCTGCCCCTCTATGTCAGCCGGCCGGAGCTGGCCCAGGATCGGAATGCGGCTGACGACAAGTTCGCCTTTCGTTGGACGTTCAGCTTCGAGCCGGCGTTTTGAGAAGACGGGAAGGGCGGGAAGGGCGGGAAGGATGGGAGGGTCTTCAGTGACGTGCTTAAATGTGTTCCCATCCTTCCCGTCCTTCCCGTCCTTCCCGTCCTTCCCGTCTTATCTTAAACGCATGCTGAAGCCAGGCGATTCCAATCGGCGGGACCTGCTACGTTCGGCCGTGAACGACTGGCTCGAACGGCTCGTCGCGCGTACCGAGGATCGAATCGTGAGCCGGCGGTACTTCCGCCCACCGGGCGCGCTGCCGGAGATGGGTTTCCTGGCGGCATGTACCCGCTGCGGCGCCTGCACCGATGTCTGCCCGCCGCATGCGATCGTAAACGTGTCGTCCCAGGGCGGTCTCGCCGCCGGCACTCCGTACATCGATTTCAGCGCGCAGCCCTGTATCGCCTGTGTCACCATGCCCTGCGCGGCCGCCTGTCCCACCGCCGCACTCACGGTGCCCTTGCATGGGTGGTCCGGTTACCGGCTGACCCAGGTGGAGTTCTACCCGGAGCGCTGTCTCACCTTTCAAGGAACCCCCTGCCGAGTGTGCGCCGATGCCTGCCCCGTGGGTGAGGCCGCACTCACGATGGATGAGGCCGGCCATCCGGTACTGCGTCGAGAGGGCTGTGTCGGCTGTGGAGTCTGCGCCCACGCCTGTCCGACGGATCCCTCCTCCTACGAACTCTCGTACGCGGAGAACTGATGTCCGAGGTGCCGTATCGCGTGGAGAAGCCCTGGGGGTACGAGCTGATCTGGGCGCGGACCGATCGCTATGTGGGGAAGGTCCTCCACGTGAAGGCCGGTCACGTGCTCAGCCTGCAGTATCACAACCGGAAAGACGAGACGATGCACGTGCTCTCGGGCGAGCTCACCCTGAGAACCCAGGTCGGCGACAAGCTCGTGTCCCGGCCGTTCAAGGCGGGTGAGACGGTGCACATCCCGCCAAAGCTCATTCACCAGATCGAGGCGGTCGTGGACAGCGACGTCCTCGAAGCCTCCACGCCGGAGCTGGATGACCTCGTGCGGCTTCAGGACCGCTACGGAAGGGATTGATATGCAGGTGATCATACCGCTCGCGGGCAAAGGCACCCGGCTGCGGCCGCACACGCACCTGGTGCCGAAGCCGCTGCTCAAGGTCGCGGGACGCCCGGTCATGGATTGGGTCATGGACCGGCTCGAGGGACTCGATGTGACCGAGCTAATCTTCATCACCGGCCACCTGAAGGAGCAGGTCGAGACCTTTGCCCGCTCCCGCTACCGCACCCCATCGCGCTTCATCGAGCAGAAGGTGCAGGACGGAACTGCGGGGGCGGTGAACCTGGCCCGCCCCTACGTGAAGGGGCCGGTGCTGATCATCTTCGTCGATACCGTCTTCGAGGCCGATCTCACGCTCATCAATCGCACCGACGCCGACGGGATCATCTGGGCCAAGGAGGTGGAGGACTACCAGCGGTTCGGCGTGGTGGTCACCGATGCCAAGGGCTACATGACCCGCATCGTGGAGAAGCCTTCCACCCCGATCTCCAAGCTGGCCAACATCGGCCTCTACTACATCCGCGCGGTAGACAGCCTCTGGAAGGGCATCGACCACGTGCTCGCCACCCCGGCCAACAAGGGCGAGTGGTATCTCACCGATGCGTTTCAGTGGATGATCGAGCACGGCAAGCGGATCCTGACCGCGGAGGTGGGCGGCTGGTACGATTGCGGCAAGCTCGACTCGCTGCTCGAGACCAATGAGATTCTGTTACGGAAGGGAGCGGCGCGGCGGGTGGAGTTCCCCGGCGTCACGATCCACGACCCGGTCTACATCGAGGATGGGGTGACGGTCGAAAAGAGCGAGATCGGCCCCAACGTCTCACTGGAACAGGGCACCAGGGTGACGGGGAGCCGCCTCAAGAACACGATCGTGGGCCGGAACGCGAGGCTCAACAGCGTCGTGCTGGACGGTTCGCTCCTGGGCAATGGAGTGCTGGTTGATGGGCTCCAGGGCAGCGTGACGGTGGGCGACGATTCGGAAGTGACCGCGCAGCGCTCATCCTGAGCGAAGGATCTCTTTGAGTCAGGTCGACGAT
>DASYVW010000667.1:0-9181 GCA_035936675.1 Gemmatimonadales bacterium | reverse complement strand
ATGATGATGGTCTGGGCAAAAATGATCGGCATGACGCCGGCAGTGATCAGCCGGATCGGGATGAAGGTCTTGGTTCCTTCGCGCACCCGTCCCCGGCCCATGACCTTGCGCGGGATCTGAATGGGGATCCTTCGCGCCGCAATCGTCATGGCCACCACCGCAGCCACCACGCCCACCAGGATGCCCAGGAAGAGCACCGCACCCAGCGGGGTCACCACGCCACCCTTGATGAACTGGATCAGGTGGATCGTGCCGGGCCACAACCGCTCTAGGATCGAGAAGGTGATGAGCAGGCTCATGCCGTTCCCGATTCCCCGCTCGGTGATCTGCTCGCCGAGCCACATTACGAAGATCGCCCCGGTGGTGAGGGTGACCACCATGATGAGCCGCGACCAGAACCCCGGCGTCGGGACGGCGCCCGGAATGGATTCGGTGAACAGGGCGAAGGTGTATGCTTGCGAGAGCGAGATGAACACGGTGAGATACCGCGTCCACTGGGTGATCGTCTTCTTGCCTTCTTCGTCCTTCTGCATCTTGCCGATCGATGGCGCCACGCCGCCGGCCAGCTGGAAGATGATCGAGGCCGAGATGTACGGCATGATCCCCAGCGCAAACACCGTGGCCCGGGAGAGGCCGCCACCGAGCGCGTCGTACAGCCCGAAGAACCCGGCGGCGGCCGAGTTCCGGATGAAATCGGCGAGCGCCGTCACGTTGACGCCCGGGGCAGCGATATGCGCGCCGACCCGGTAGATGACGAGGGCGAGCAGGGTGAAGAGGAGCTTTCGCTTCAGCTCCTCGTCCATGGCGAGATTGGGAACACGCGGTGCGGACACTTACGCCTCGATCTTACCGCCGGCCGCTTCGATCTTCGCGCGTGCCGACGCGGAAATGGCGACGCCGCGAACGGTGTAGGAACGGTCGGCCTCGCCGGTGCCGAGCAGCTTTACCTTGGAATCCGGCTTGCCGATGAGGCCGGCTGAGTACAGCGTCTCAGGGCTGATATCGCCGGCGCTCAGCATCTTCAGGTCGGTGAGATTCACCACCTGGGTCTCGACCCGGAACGGGTTGGTGAAACCGCGCTTGGGGAGACGGCGGTACAGCGGCATCTGACCGCCCTCGAATCCCGGATTGGTGCCCCCTCCGGTGCGAGCCTTGTGGCCCTTGTTACCCTTGCCGGAAGTCTTCCCCAGCCCGGAGCCAGGGCCGCGGCCGACCCGCTTCCGCGCCTGGGTGGAGCCCGGTGCCGGCGTCAGCGTCGACAGAGTCACCCTGCTGGGCGCAGTGGTCGTCTCCGGTCCGGAGCGTTTGGCCCGGGACCGCGACTCGCCGCGGCTCGTGCTTGCCTTTCGGGACGCGCTCGGGCGTCCTGCTTCCTTTGCCATCAGCTCTCCTGCGCCGGCGTCACCTCGACGAGGTGACGCACCTTAGTCAGCATTCCACGGATCGAGGACGTGTTCCGGACGCGGACGACCTGCTGATGGTGGCGCAGCCCCAGCGCTCGGAGGGTCCGCCGCATCGTCTCGGGGTGCCCGATCTCCGATCGGATCTGCTTCACGGCGAGCGCGCTCGCCGCGTCCTCGCTCGGTATGACGGCCGCGTGATGTGCGGGGCCCTGTCGCCCGACTGCCGGGTTCCGTCCCATCTCAGCTCCTCTGCCTTGGCTTGTACGGGATCTGGTCTACCTCGATGCCGCGCTCGCGCGCGATCTGGCGGACGGAAACCAGCGCCGCGAGACCATCCATGGTGGCTCGCACCATGTTGTGCGGGTTGGTCGAGCCGAGACTCTTGGTGAGAATGTCGGTGATGCCGGCGCACTCGAGCACCGCACGCACCGGCCCACCGGCGATGACCCCCGTGCCCGTTGCGGCCGGCTTCATCAGCACCCGGCCGGCGCCGTGCTCCCCCACCACCTCGTGAGGAATCGTCGAGCCGGTCCGCGGCAGCTCGATCATCGAGCGCTTGGCCGCCTCTACTGCCTTGCGCACCGCTTCGGAGACCTCGTTCGCCTTGCCCGTCGCGATGCCGACCTTGCCCTTGCCGTCACCCACCGCCACCAGGGCGTTGAAGGAGAACCGGCGTCCGCCCTTCACGACCTTGGCCACCCGGTTGATGGCGATGACGTTCTCGACATGGTCGCTGGGACGGTCCCGGTCGCCCCGGTCCCGCCTCGGTCCGCCACGACCACCCCGGTCACCGCCGCCGCGTCCACCCCGGCCCCGGGGCCGGTCGGTGCCTGCGGGTCGTTCGGTCGCTGCGGGACGCTCGGCCTCCGCTGCCGGGGCCGCCGCCGGCGTGCCGGTGTCAGCCTGCGGTTCGCCCACTCCGCCCACATTCTCTTCTACCATCTAGAACTCCAATCCGCCTTCGCGGGCGCCGTCGGCGACGGCCTGCACGCGACCATGGTAACGATAACCTGCCCGGTCGAACACGACTCGCTTGATGCCTGCCGCTGTGGCCTTCTCGGCCAGCAGCTTGCCGGTCCCTTTGGCCCGGCCGACCTTGCCCGCGCCGTCCACCTGGATTCCTTCGCTCGCATCGCACACGCCCAGGAGGGTCACGCCGAGCTCGTCGTTGACCAGCTGGGCGTAGACGTGCTTGAGCGACCGGTAGACCACCAGCCGCGGACGCGCGGCCGTACCGTTGACCTTGCGCCGCACCCGGAGGTGTCGGCGGTAGCGCAGCTGCTGGCGAGACTTGGGCGCGTGAATGGTGCGCATGATTACTTCGCTCCCGTCTTGCCGGCTTTGCGGCGGACGTGCTCACCCACGTAACGAATCCCCTTCCCCTTGTACGGCTCCGGTGGCCGAACCGACCGAAGCTCCGCGGCCACCTGGCCGACCAGCTCCTTGTCTGCGCCTTCCACCTTGACGTTGGTGTTGTTGTCCACCGAGATCTTGATGCCCTTGGGAGCCTCGTACTTGACCGGGTGGGAGTAGCCCACGATCAGGTTGACGCCGTACGCCTTGGCCTCGGCCTTATAGCCCACGCCCTGAATTTCCAGGCTCTTGCTGAACCCCTTGGAGACCCCGTCCACCATGTTCTGCACCAGGGTGCGGGTGAGGCCATGGAGAGCCTTGTGCTTCTGCTCGTCGCTGGGTCGGGCAACGGTGAACTGATCCTTATCGAGCGCCAGCTGCATCTCCTCGTGGAGCGTGCGGCGGAGCTCCCCCTTGGGACCCTTGACCGCCACCGTGTGGTCCTGGAGCTGGAGGGTGACGCCCTTGGGGATGGTCACCGGCTTCTTGCCAATACGTGACATGATGCCTCCTACCAGACCACGGCGAGAAGCTCGCCGCCGAGGTTGGCAGTCCGGGCCTCACGGTCGGTCATCAGACCCCGTGGGGTCGAGACGATCGCCATACCGAGGCCGTTCTTCACCCGGGGCAGCTCGCGGCACTTTACGTAGCGCCGGAGGCCGGGCGTGGATACGCGGCGCAGCTCGCGAATGACGGGCGTCTCGTCGTGATACTTGAGATACAACCGCAGCACGCCATGAGCGCCATCATCCAGGACCTTGAAGTCCGCGATGTAGTGATTATCACGCAGCAACCGGGCGACCTCGCTCTTCAGCTTGGACACCGGCATATCCACGCGCCGGTGGCCTGCCGAGCAGGCGTTCCGGATTCGGGTCAGCATATCCGCGACGGGATCTGTCAGGCTCATACTCCTCGTTCCCCTTACCAGCTGGCCTTGCGCACGCCCGGGATTTCCCCCTTCAAGGCGAGCTCACGGAAACAAATACGGCAGAGGCCGAACTTCCGCAGGACCGCGCGGGAACGACCGCACCGCTGGCAGCGGCGCACCCCACGGACCTTGAACTTCGGCGTGCGTTTGGCTCTTTCGATCCAGGCTGTCTTTGCCATTTATGCAACCCTCTGAGGTGTCTCGCCACGAAACGGCCATCCGAGCTCCCGCAGGAGCCCCATTGCCAGGTCATCCCGATCGGTGGAGGTCACCAGCGTGATATCCATCCCGTGGATCTTCTCCACCCGGTCGTAGTCGTTCTCCGGGAAGATCAGCTGTTCCTTGATCCCGAAGGTGTAGTTCCCCCGCCCGTCGAAGCTCCGGTTCGGAAGCCCGCGAAAGTCGCGAATGCGCGGCACCGCCAGGTTGATGAAGCGGTCGAGGAACTCGTACATCCTGGCGCCGCGAAGCGTGACCGTAGCGCCAACCGGCATGCCGGCCCGCAACCCGAAATTGGCGATCGCCTTCTTGGCCTTGGTGACCACCGCCTTCTGTCCGGTGATCAGCCCCAGCTCCTCGACCGCGGCGTCGAGCTGCTTGGGATTCTTGCCTGCGTCCCCCATGCCCACGTTCAGGACGACCTTCACCACCCGGGGCACCTGGTTGGCGTTGGCCAGCCCGAATTCCTTGGCCAGTCGCGTCCGGATCGTCTTCTCGTAGTACTCCTGGAGCCGCGGGGTTCCCTCGACGGCCTTCGGCGCATGATCCACCGCGGCGGCAGGAGCCTTGTCCTTGCCCTTGCCGGGCGAGCCGCCCGGGGTTCCCTTGGGCGCGCCGCCCTTGGGCGCGCTGCCCTTCGGGGCTTTTTCCTCTGTCTCTGCCATGCTACCGGTTCCTCGGGATCGGCTGGTCCGACTTGATCGCGATCCGCTCGACTGTCCCGTCGGCATCCCTGCGACGCCGTACCCGGGTGGGTTCTCCGCTCTTGGGATCGATCAGCATTGCCTTCGAGTGGTGAATCGGCGCCGCAAACTCCACGATCCCGCCTTCGGCGGTTTGGGTGGCGCGGCGATGCCGCTTCACCACATTGACTCCTTCGATGGTGATCCGCGCGGTCTTGAGATTGACCTGGAGCACCCGCCCCTGCTTGCCCTTGTCTTCCCCCGAGATCACCTGCACCGTGTCGCCCTTGGTGATGGTCAGACGCACCCGCACCGGCGGCTGATGGCGCACACGCTTGGCCTTCTTGAACACGAGCGGCTTCATGCTACAGCACCTCCGGCGCCAGTGAAACGATTTTCATGTAGCGCTTCTCGCGAAGCTCGCGGGCTACCGGGCCGAAGATGCGCGTGGCCCGCGGCTCCCCTGCATCGTTGATGAGCACGGCCGCGTTCTCGTCGAACCGGATATAGGAGCCATCCTTCCGCCGGGTCTCCTTCACGGTACGGACGATGACGGCCTTGGCCACGTCGCCTTTCTTCACCTGGCCGGTCGGGATTGCGTCCTTGATGGCGACGACCACCGTGTCGCCCAGCCCCGCGTACCGGCGCTTGCTGCCGCCCAGTACCCGGATGACCAGCGCCTTGCGAGCGCCCGAGTTGTCCGCGATGCGGAGAATGCTTTCTTGCTGAACCATGTTTGCCTCTTCGAGGGCTATGGGTTCTAGCCCGTAGCTCTATACCTTACTTCGCTCTCTCCACGATCTCCGTAACCCGCCAGTTGACCGTCTTGGCCAGCGGTCTCGTCTCCATGATCCGCACCCTATCGCCGGTCTTGGCGCCATGGTCGTCCCGCGCCTTTACCTTCTTGGTGCGGGTGATCTGCTTTCCGTAGACCGGGTGAGCGTAGCGACGCACCAGGGACACGGTGACGGTCTTCTCCATCTTGTCGCTGGTCACCACGCCCATGCGGATCTTGCGCTTCGTGCGGGTAGCGTCTGTCTGTTCGGCCATGTTTGTCGTCCTAACTGGTGACTTGCGACTCGTGACTTACGACCTTCTCCTTCAAAATCGTCCGGATCCGCGCGATATCGCGGCGGATGGCCCGAAAACGCATCGGGTTCTCGATCGACTCCGTGGCCGAGCGAAAACGGAGCCGGAACCGTTCCTCCGTCAGCTCGGTCAACCGGGCCTCGAGATTCTCGACCGACATGTCCCGCAATTCATTCGGCTTCACGGCCTAGACCTCCTGACGCTTTACGAACCGGGTCCGGACCGGCAGCTTGGCCGCAGCCAGCGCCAGCGCCTTCTTGGCCAGGTCCTGGCTGATTCCCTCGACCTCGAAGAGGACCCGGCCCGGCTTCACCACCGCGACCCACCCCTCTGGATTCCCCTTGCCCTTGCCCATGCGGGTCTCGGCCGGCTTCTTCGTGATCGGCTTGTCCGGAAAGATCCGGAGCCACACCTTGCCGCCCCGCTTCATCTCCCGGGTCATGGCGACGCGGGACGCCTCGATCTGGCGGTTGGTGACCCACCCCGGCTCCAGGCTCATGAGCCCGAATTCTCCGAAGGCCACCGTGTTCCCCCGGGTGGCGATCCCCTTGGTCCGTCCCTTGAACTGCTTGCGAAACTTGATTCGCTTCGGCGCCAGCATCGACTCAGGCTCCCGTGCTGTAGGTGCGGCCCGACATGTCCTCGACCACCTCGCCCTTGAAGATCCACACCTTGATCCCAATGGTGCCGTACGTGGTCTTGGCCGTGCTGGTCGCGTAGTCGATCTCCGCCCGCAACGTGTGCAGCGGTACCCGTCCTTCGTGATATCCCTCAGTGCGTGCGATCTCCGCCCCGCCCAACCGGCCCGAGGCCCGCACCTTGATGCCCAGCGCACCCATCCGCATGGCGCTTTGGACCGCGCGCTTCATGGCCCGCCGGAACGAGATGCGCTGGGTCAGCTGGTGCGCGATGTTGTCGCCGACGAGCTGGGCCGACAGCTCGGGCCGCTTGATCTCCTCGACATTGATCGCCGCTTCCTTGCCGGTGAGCTGGGCCAACTCGTCACGAAGCTTGTCCACCTCCGCGCCCCGCTTGCCGATCACTACCCCGGGACGGCCCGTGTGAATCGTGATTGTCACCTTGCCCGGACGCCGCTCGATATGCACCTCGGAGATCGCGGCATGGCCCAGCCGGGTCTTGAGGTACTTCCGGATCAGCTCGTCCTCCTTGAGCAGGGCCGGCATCTCCTTGGTGGCGAACCACCGGGACGACCACTGCTTGACGATGCCGAGCCGGAGCCCGATCGGATGCGTCTTCTGGCCCATTACTCGCTCTCCTTGGTCTCCACGTGGATCTCCACGTGGCTGGTGCGCTTCTTGATCGGGGTGGCCCGCCCCTGCGCCGCGGCCGTAAACCGCTTCAACGGCTGCCCGCCGTTCACGATGGCCTTCTTCACGAACAGCGCATCCGGGTCGAAGCTCTCGTTGTCCTTGAGCGCCTTCTGCTCCGCGTTGGAGACCGCCGACTTGAGCGTCTTGGCGATCTGCTTGGCCGCGAGCTTCTTGTTGAACTTCAGAATGGCGTACGCCTCGTTTACATCCTTGCCCCGGATGAGGTCGATGACGAGCCGCATCTTCCGTGGCGACTGGCGCACCAGCCGCTGAATCGCATGGCCGCTCATGGTCACTCCGGCTTGGCCTTCTTGTCGGCCACGATCTTGCCGCTGTGGCCCCGGAAGAGCCGCGTGGGCGCGAACTCACCGAGCTTGTGGCCCACCATGTTCTCCGTGACGTACACCGGGACGAACTTGTTCCCGTTGTGCACGGCAAAGGTGTGGCCCACGAACTCCGGAAGGATCGTGCTCGCCCGGCTCCAGGTCTTCACCACCCGCTTTTCGTTCCTGCTGTTGAGGACCTGAACCTTGGTCATCAACGCCTCCTGAACGAAGGGGCCCTTCTTTATGCTTCTTGCCATGTTCTCTCTCTAAGTGGTCGAGAGTCGCCAGTCACGAGTCGCGGGTGCTGTGTCCAACCAGCCCGTGACTCGTGACTCGTGACTCGTGACTTTCCCACTACGTCGTCGCCTTCCCGCGCTTCCGCCCGCGAACGATCATCTTGTTGGACTGCTTCTTCCGATGCCGCGTCTTCCGGCCCTCGGGCTTGCCCCAGGGCGAGGTTGGCGGACGGCCTCCGGAGCTCTTGCCCTCGCCACCGCCGAGCGGGTGGTCCACTGGATTCATGGCTACGCCGCGGACCTTGGGCCGCTTGCCCAGCCACCGGCTCTTGCCCGCCTTCCCGACCGAAAGCAGCTCGTGCTCGGCGTTGCCCACCTCGCCCACGGTCGCCAGACACCGGCCGTGCACCAGCCGCATTTCGGACGAGCGGAGCCGGATGGTGACGTAGTCGCCTTCCTTGGCCACTACCTGCGCGCTGGAGCCGGCGGTACGGGCGAGCTGGCCACCCTTGCCGATCTTGAGCTCGACGTTGTGCACGTTGGTGCCCAATGGAATCTCACCCAGCGGCAGGGCGTTGCCATTCCGGGTATCCGACCCTGGACCGGCGATGACCGTATCGCCCTGCGCCAGTCCCTTGGGGTGCAGGATGTACCGCTTCTCGCCGTCGGCGTAGACCACCAGCGCGATCCGGGCGCTCCGGTTCGGATCGTACTCGATCTCGGTGACCTTCCCGGGAATGCCGAACTTGTTGCGCTTGAAGTCGATCTTCCGGTACTGCCGCTTATGGCCGCCGCCCCGATGCCGGCTGGTCAGGTGGCCCTGGTTGTTGCGGCCGCCCGTTCGCTTCCTCGGTTCCACCAGCGACTTCTCCGGCGTCAACCGGGTGACCTCGTCGAACCCGGATACCGAACGGAACCGAGTGCCCGGCGTCATCGGACGAAATTGTTTGATGCTCATCTCAGCCCTCGAACACGGCGATCGAATCGCCTTCCTTGAGCGTGACGATCGCCTTCTTCCAGCGGGCCGTAGTCCCGCGGGTGCGACCTCGGGTGACCTCGTGCCGCCGCATCTGCATCGTGCGGACGTCGGTGACCGTCACGCCGAACAGCTGCTGGAGCGCATCCCGGATCTGGTACTTGTTGGCCTCCGGGTGCACCTCGAAGGTGTATTCCTTTCGGGTCTGATACGCGGCCGAGCTCTTCTCGGTCACCACCGGCCGGACGACCACCTGATGCAGCGTCGGCATTTACTTGGATCCCTTCTTCTTCGGAGCTGCCTTTCCCTCGCGCTTGCTCGGGGCATGCTTAGCAGGCTTATCCGCAGACTTTTTGGCCGTGGTCTTTTTCGCCGCCTTCGCCTTGGCTACGGGTTTCGCGGCCTTCGGGCTCTTCGTCTTGGCAGCGGGCTTCGCGGCCGCCGGACGCCGCTTCCTCTCCGCCTTCTCCGTCCTCTCCGCCTTCTCCGCCTCGCTTTCCTCCGCCAGCGGCTCCGGCATCACCCCGGTCAAGGCGCCTTCCTCCACCACGACCGCCTCGGACCACAGGATGTCGTAGGCCGACGCCTCGGGATACGCCATGACCTCCACGCTCGGCAGGTTCCGCCCGCTCAAGTA
>DASYVW010000666.1:0-2492 GCA_035936675.1 Gemmatimonadales bacterium | reverse complement strand
GGCGATGATGGAACTGGCCGCGTTCTAATCCCGCCAAAAAAAAGCGACTGGGACCTCGCCTCCAACCTCGGGGTCCCGGCGCCACTTCAGCAGGAAGTCATCCCGCTTTGCTCTACTGCGGCCTCTCCTGGCCTGATCCATCGGTGGGCTCGAATCATTGGCTGGCTCTCGCTTCGGCGGGTACCCTTAGCCTCGCGAGTGCCGCTGGCCCTCCTCTCCTGCATAGTGTAGACACATGATGGGGAACCGGACAAGCTCCGTCAATCAGGAGAAGTCTTAGTGCTCATTTCATGACTTCCCGGATCTCTCCGGCGGCTGCAATCACGTTGTCTACGTCCCGGGAGAGGGCTTTGGCTTTCTGGGTAGCCTGGGTAAGATCGCCGAGCACCGCCGCGACTCCCGCAGATCGAAGTCTCAGCAGGTCGAACCGGACGTTCTGCATGGCCAAGACACAGGACTCGAGGTGGCTCGCCACCTGGCTCCGGCGGCCGCGCAGATCGGCGATCGTCTGTCGCTGACGCTCCAGCAGCCCCAGGCGGCGAGTCCGCTCAGGATCGTCCGGCTCCCGCCCCAGTCCCGCGATGCGCTCGTCGATCTGTGCCAGGCCCTCCGAGTCCAGATTGCTGTCCATGGCGTGCAGCGTGCGGGCAAGATCGGTGGCCCTGGCGTAGAGGGCGTCCGCCGTCTGCTGAACCTCGGGGAGCATCTGCCGTTCTGATGACGGCAGCTTGGCCAGGAGCTTGAGAATCGCGACCCTGTCCCCGTGCACCTGCATCACCGTCGGCAGCTGAGACCCGTATTCCTCAGCGCTCGGCAGGGGGGCCGGACGACCCGCGCGCCCACCCTTGGTCATCGTCGTTTCGAGCGCATCCGGAGCCGGCGGACGGCTCAAGACGTCCCGCCAGCTGTAGCCCGCCTGCCAGAGTGTGGCGTAGTTCCGGAGCAGCCCGATTCCCATGCCGAACATCGGGAACAGAAACCAGGGATGGTCGATTCCCGTGGCTACGTTGATGCCCATACATCCGGCAGACACCGCCGCCCAGCTGGCAAACTGGCCGCGAACCTTCTGGATGATCCTGGGCTCGCCGGTGTCCGGCACCGGCATCTCGTTGTGGCGGTCGCGTCGATGCGGGGAAGCGGGGCGGCGGGGCAGCGGGACACCGGCAGGCTGAAGCTCCCGGTTCCTGGGGGGAGCATTCACCGATCCCCGTTGCCGTGCTACGTCCTTCGGAAAACGCTCAGGTCGTCTTGCACTTTCCTTGTTCCACTGCCCACCTGCCCGGGGAGCACCCGCCCCGCTGCCCCTCTGCCCCGCTGGAGCGCCCCGCTGAACCCCGGTGGGCTCGTACCCAGCGCTGGTCCGGCTCTCCAACGCTCGACGCAGCGCGTCTGCCGTGGGCCAGCGGTTCTGGGGATCCTTCTCCAGGCATCGGGCCACAGCCAGGGCCAGGTCTTCCGGGATATCGGGCCGCGTGCGGCGCAGGTCGGGTGCGGCTTCGGTGATCTGCTTCATCAGGATGCCGGCGACCGAGGGAGCGTTGAAGGGCAGCTCTCCGGTGAGCATCTGGTACGTGACAATGCCCAGACTGTACAGATCGGAGCGGCCGTCGATGTCCCGTTCGCCCGCCGCCTGTTCCGGGCTCATGAATGCCGGTGTGCCTATCGCCACACCGATCCCGGTCAGCGTGGCGCCGGAGGTGGACGAAAGCGCCTTGGCGATGCCGAAGTCGGTGACCATGACTCGGCCGCGGGTGCCCTCAAGCAGGATGTTGTCGGGCTTGATGTCGCGGTGAATGACCGAGAGGGAATGGGCGGCGCTGAGCGCGTCCGCCGTTTCCTTCATGATGCGCCGGGCTTCCTCCACCGGGAGCTGACCGCGCCGCCGGATCCGGGCGGCCACTGACTCGCCGTCCACGTAGCCCATGACGAAGTAGACCAGCCCCCGGCCCTCGCCGACGCTATGGATGGGAACGATGTGCGGATGGGAGAGCCGGGCAGCGGTCTGCGCCTCACGGGTGAAGCGCTCGCGGATGTCCTGCTGGAAGGCGAGCTCGGGAGGAAGCACCTTGATGGCGACGCGGCGCTGAAGACGCTCGTCGCGCGCACGGTACACCACCCCCATTCCGCCCCGCCCGATCTCCCCCTCGATGGTATACGCGGCACCCAAGGCCTCGGCCAGACGGGCGGGGAGCGGTGTCTCGCTCGGTTCCATCATGCGCCTCGCTGCCTCTCGTACACGAAGACAAGCATGCCCAGCATGGGAGACAATCTGTACTCCTGGAGGGCGAGCGGCAACCGAAGCTCGCCGTAGGCGAGCGCAGGTCGGCGGGACTCCCGCCAACCGAACGAGGTGGGAGCTAGGAGCCCCTAGCCCCTAGCTCCTTACGGGCCATATTGGCAGTCGCGGCTCCCCACTCCCGACAAAAAGAGGCTGCGTCCGCCGGCTTCCGGTGACAATGGGAACCGTAGAGCCGCTCCAGTGGTTCTTTTGG
>DASYVW010000665.1:0-5187 GCA_035936675.1 Gemmatimonadales bacterium | reverse complement strand
CGGATGGCGAGGTGTACCGGCTAGCAGAAGCGATCCATCCGGCTCCTCGAGTCCTGTCACTTGCCGCGCGTGACCTCGGGGGAATCTGGCGCGACATCCACGATGTAGGGGCGGCACTGGGCTTGGCCGATAAGGCTGAGGGGCTGGTGCTCAAGCTACAAAGCCGGCTCCGGAGGCTCCGAACGAGTGCGGTCTCTCCCTCGCCGCGAGTTCTCTGCATCGAGTGGCTCGAGCCGCTGTACCTGGCCGGCCACTGGGTTCCCGAGCTGGTGGCGGCGGCAGGCGGAGAGGATGTTGGAGCCCGCGCGGGCAGCCACTCGGCCAGGCGCGAGTGGGCTGAGCTCCCGGCGCTTCGCTCGGATCATGTGGTCGTCATGCTGTGCGGGTTGGGCACTGTGCGCGCCCGCACAGAGCTCGATGCATTGGACCACCCTGAAGCGCTCGCCCTCATGAGGAGGGTACCTACCTGGATCCTGGACGGGAACCAGTACACCTCGCGGCCCGGACCAAGAGTGGTGGATGGCGCCGAGCAAATCAGGGCAGCGTTGACTGGGGTCCCAGCGGGACAGGTGGAACGGTGGCGGCCGGCAGTGCGCTGTTGACCATCCGACATGCTCACGAGGGCAAGGCACTCGCGGCCGCGCGCCAGCTCTTCGAGGAGTACGCGGCGTCGCTCGACATCAGCCTGTGCTTTCAAGGCTTTGACGAGGAGCTTTCGAGTCTGCCTGGCGCCTATGCACCGCCTCGAGGTCGGCTGCTCCTGGCCTGCCGCGGTGACGAGAGCGCCGGCTGTGTGGCGCTGCGACCGCTCGAGCCGGATACCTGCGAGATGAAGCGGCTCTATGTTCGTCCAGCGTACCGGAGCGGCGGCGTGGGCCGACTGCTCGCCGAACGAATCATCCACGAGGCTGCCACCGCGGGCTATCGGCGCATGCGCCTGGATACCCTCCCCACGATGGAGGCGGCGCTCGCCCTCTACCGGCGCCTCGGCTTTCGGGAGATCGCCCCGTACACTGCCAACCCGGTGAAGGGAGCAGTGTTCCTCGAGCTGCAACTGAATCGATCCCCTAATGACCCCTGACTCAATCAGGTTCCTGAAATCATTGCTGGACACACCCGGACCGTCATCGTTCGAGGCCGCGCCGGGCAGGGTCTGGCGCGCGGAAGCGGAGAAGTTCGCTACCTCGGTGTACGCCGACGTGGCCGGGAACTCGTTCGCGACCCTCGATGGTGGCGGACATCCACGGCTCATGTTCGCCGGGCACATCGATGAGATCGGGGTGATGGTCACCCACATCGATGACGAGGGCTTCCTCAGCTTCGACACGATTGGTGGATGGGATCATCAGGTATTCGTGGGACAACGCGTCGTCCTGCTTGGCCGGCAGGGACAGGTCCCCGGTGTCGTGGGGAAGAAGGCCATCCACATCATGGAGCGAGAAGAGCGGGACAAGGCCTCCAAGGTGGAGGACCTCTGGATCGATATCGGGGCGGTATCCCGAACCGAGGCGGCGGCCCGGGTCCGGATCGGCGATCCTGGGGTGTTGGCCGCGGGCGTACTCGAGTTCCCCAACGGCAGACTGGTGAGCCGGAGCATCGATAACCGGATTGGGGCCTTCGTGGTCCTGGAGGCTCTGCGCATGCTCTCGCAGGAGTCCCCGGCTGCGTCCGTGACCGCGGTCGCAACCACCCGGGAGGAGATCGCGGCAACCGGCGGGGGCGCCCGGTCGTCGGCCAACCAGCTGGAGCCCGACGTCGCGATCGTGATCGACGTGACCCACGCGACCGACTATCCCGGCATCGAGAAGCGGAAGCATGGCGACTTTCGCCTGGGTGGTGGTCCCGTCCTCTCCCGGGGAGCATCGGTCAGCGAGATCGTCTTCGACCTGCTGGTGGAGACCGCCGAGGCGGAGCAGATCCCCTACAGCATCGAAGCAGCGTCGCGCGACACCCATACCGACGCCGAGGCGATCTTCAACGCCCACCGCGGCGTGGCGACGGCGCTGGTCTCGGTGCCCAACCGCTACATGCACAGCCCGAACGAGATGGTGGCGCTGGAAGACCTCGACCGCACCGCCCGGCTCCTCGCCGCGTTTACCCGGAAGCTGAGCCCCGAGACCAGCTTCGTTCCGCGCTAGCTGGCCCGTCTATATTCTCTGATTCTATGCCCCGGATCGGTCTGCTATCGGCTGTCGTGCTGATGTCCATGGGCGGTGGTCTTCAAGCCCAGCGGATCACCCAGCCTCCCCGCCTGCTCGACGACATCAGGTTTCTCAGCGATGACCGGCTCCAGGGCCGAGTGACCGGGTCTCCCGGTGCCGATTCGGCCGCTGCCTACCTGGCGCGGCGATTTTCCGAAGTCGGACTTCAGCCCGCTGCGGGAGGCTGGTTTCAGTCATTTACGATCGGGAGAGACGCGCCCGCAATCAGGCAGGCCCCAGCAGGCGGACTGACCGGAGAGAACGTGATCGGCATTCTGCCCGGCAGGGACCCGGTGCTCCGGAATCAGACCGTGGTCCTGGGCGCACATTACGATCATCTGGGTCTTGGCGGGTTCGGTAGCCTGGACCCCGACAGCACAGGGATAGTTCACAACGGGGCGGACGACAATGCGTCCGGAGTGGCCGCGTTGATCCAGGTGGCCGCACGGCTGGCCGTCTCACCGCCGGCACGCACCGTAGTATTCATCGCCTTCAGCGGGGAGGAGCTCGGCCTTTTAGGCTCGGCCTATTACGTGAAGGTGCCGATTTATCCGCTGGCCGGCACGCTGGCTATGGTCAATCTCGACATGGTCGGCCGTCTCCGGAACGGCCGGCTCATCGTCTACGGGGCCCGCAGCGCGAAGGAGTTCCCGGCTCTGCTGGATTCGCTCAACTGGTACGCGGGGTTCGATCTCAAGCCGCAGGGTGACGGCTACGGCCCGAGCGATCAATCCTCGTTCTACTCGGCCAAACGGCCGGTGCTACATCTCTTCACCGATCTCCATGAGGACTACCACCGCACCACGGACGACTGGCAGAAGATCAATCTCGACGGACTGAAGCGGGTCTCCGACTTCACCCTGGGTCTGGTGACCGCGCTCGCGAACCGACCGCACCAGCTCACCTTTCAGGACCTGCCGGCTCCAATCTCGCCGCAAACCGCTGCGCCCAACGCGAGCCCCGGATACGGCGCGTACCTCGGAACCGTCCCCGACATGACTGGCACGCCGGGCGGAGTCCGGCTCGTCGGCGTCAGAGCGGGGAGCCCCGCCGAGAAAGCGGGACTACGAGGCGATGACATCATCACCCGCATCGGCCCGATGGAAACTCCGGATCTCCAGGCCATGACCGATGCACTGCGGAGCCATCGCCCGGGGGAAACGGTCGAGATCCTGGTGCGACGCGGAGCCGGCGTCACCATCGTGCGAGCGACACTCGGCACCCGGGGAGGCTGAGCGATGCCGGTGCTCAACAGTGACCGGATCGTGGCCGCTCTGCGGGGAGCGTTCGCTCGGGAGGAAGGCCGCGAGGGACTGCTCCGAATCGCGGCCGAGAAGATCCGCGCCGCTGGTCCTCCCTACACCTCGGTCTATCTCTACATGCTGCACGGAAGCGAGCTGGTGCTCGAGGCGCACGCCGGGCGGAACACCGACCACACCCGGATCCCGGTGGGCGTGGGCGTGTGTGGGACTGCAGTGGCGCTGGGCAAGGACCAGAACGTGCCCGATGTTCGTGCAGTCGAGAATTACCTCGCGTGCAACAGCTGGACTCGTTCCGAGCTGGTGGTGCTAATCCGGCGCGGGAGCCTGATTCTGGGCCAGATCGACATCGACAGCGACGTGCCCGACCCGTTCACGCCCGAAGAAGAGACTGCTGTGAAACAAGTGGCCGATGCACTGGCGATATTGTTATGAGCCCCCCCGCCCCGGCCAGCGATCCGGACGGCCCTCAGGCTTCGAGTGTCTGACTTCCCCCCACCGCCACCCCTTACACTCAGCCTTCGGACTCGCCCGGATCGCTGGCCGTCCCACCCCGTTCATGTGGACTGTGGGGGGTTTCTCGCGCTACGGCGAGGGGGAGCCAGCGGGTTGGGCTCGGCCCCACTCGCTGGCGGCGGCGGAGCGGAGTGACGGCGAACAACGCTCAGACCCGCATGCATGCTGTGCGTGGCGTCGAGATCTTCGAGCGCCGGATCGGCAGCGGGCCACCGGTGGTGGTGGTGCACGGCGGCCCCGGCGCCCACCACGACTATCTCCTTCCCGGATTCGATGCGCTCGCGCGCAATCGTGAGCTGATCTATTACGACCAGCGGGGCGGCGGGCAATCGCCAGTGCCGAGGGAGACGCCGGTTGGCTGGCGGGAGCACGTGGCCGATCTCGAAGAGCTCCGCCGGCAGTGGGGCTTGGAGAGGCTCACAATAATCGGGTACTCGTGGGGCGGGCTGCTGGCGCAGCTGTACACCATAGAGTACCCGAACCAGGTCGGCCGATTGGCGCTGGTCTCGCCTGCGCCTGCCTGGCGGGAGATGCGTCTCGAATTCGAGCGCCGCTTTGCCGAACGGAACCTGGCCCCCGCCCTCCAGCAGCAGCGGGCCGACCTCAGGACCAGCGGTCTGCGGGAGAAGAATCCGGCGGGATACGCGCGTCGGTTGTTCGAGCTCTCGGTGTCCGCCTATTTCTACGACCCCGCCCGCGCGCGCGACCTCACGCCCTTCCGAGTAACGGGTCGTACCCAGCAAGAGGTCTGGTCCAGCCTGGGCGACTACGACCTCCGGCCAGCACTCGTCGGCCTCGACATCCCGGCCCTCGTCGTCCAGGGCGAAGACGATCCAATCCCGCTCGAGGCAACCCGCACCGTGGCCCGACTTCTCAACGCTGAGCTTCACTTGCTTCCCCGCTGCGGCCACGTGCCGTATGTCGAGGCGCATGACGAGTTTGTGCGATTGCTGGATGAATTTTTAGCTAGGAGCTAGGAGCTTTGAGCTAGGAGCGCTCATCTCCCAGCTCCCAGCTCCCAGCTAAATTCCACCCATGTCCTCCCCCCGCTCCACCCCGTTCGACCTCGTCTTCGGTGACACCGCCCAAAGGATCTTCCCCGAGATCAGCACCGCGCTAAACCAGTCCGGCACCGAGCCGCGCGACCGCGACGCCTTTCTGATGGTACGGGAGGTAGTGACCCTGCTGCGCGAGCTTCGGCCGGAGGAGGG
>DASYVW010000664.1:0-8924 GCA_035936675.1 Gemmatimonadales bacterium | reverse complement strand
TGTCCTCGGGCCAGCAGGTAGCAATCCTTGTGGTAGACGATGGCGCGGCCAATGCCTGCCGGCCATGGCAGGGCAGCCATCTGCCCTCGAACCGGCTGCACCGGGATTGTTCGCGGGAGCCCAGCGATCTGGCCTGACCAGGCTCCAGCCGCAACCACGACGTCATGCGCGCTGTACCGGGTCGCTTTACCCGACACTCCCGAGATCCGGCCCCCGGTTTGCTCTATTGCCGTGGCACTATCACTCATGACCTCAGCGCCGTGACGTCTGGCGTCGGCGAGGAGCGCGGGCACCAGCTGCGCCGGGTCGAGCGCCCCGTCGCGCTCGGACCACAGCGCGCCGGCGGTTGGTCCCAGCCAGGGCCAACGGCGGCGGACCTCGGGCGGCTCCAGCCAGGCGACAGTGTGGCCCTCCCGCTGCTGCGACGCTACCTTCGACCTCAGCTCTCCGGCCTCCCCATCATCGCCCGCAACCCGGGCAATACCCTCCTGCCAGAGCCCGACATCTATGCCGGTGCTCTCCCGCAGGGATGCGGCGAGCGGAACGTAGTGATCTCGCGCGGCGATGCCGAGACTGAGCAGCGGATCGGCCCCATCGGCCTCGATCTGGGGGGCGAGCATGCCGGCGGCCGCCCTCCACGCCTGGCCAGAGTCGCCGCCCGGCTCGAGGACGAGCACGCTACGCCCGGCAGCCGCGAGCTCCCGGGCGCAGGCGGCTCCGACGGCGCCGCCGCCGATCACAATCACATCATGGGTGGAAGGCATGGAGACCTATGAAACTATTTGAAACGTCGCAGCGTACTGCAGCCTGACCTGATCTCACGAGGAAACTGGCATGCTCCGGAACCTGTTTGGATTCGCGGTGTTCGCAATCGTGGCGATGTTCCTCCTCAAGGTGATATTCGGCCTTTTCGGGCTGGTCCTGGGGCTCTTGGGGGCCGTGCTCTGGTTCGCCTTCCTCGGCTTCATGATCTATCTAATCCTGAAGGTCTTCGCGCCGGGCACTGCGGCTCGGGTGAGGGAGATGATCGCCGGGGAGCGATGATCGCAGGGGAAGCGGTGAAGGCATCGCCGTTCACGGATTGTCACCCTTTACCGTCCAACTCCTCCAGTACGCCCCAAACAAGAAGTGGAATCAGAATTTCATGGTGACCGGTCAGCAGGAAGCCTGAGCCCCCAGCCCGGGTGGGGCGCTGCACCACGTTCACCCGCGGGCGATAGTGCCGCTGCATGTCGAAGTCGGCGGCCACGAAGTGCGTCGGGCGGCCGGCGCCGGTGTTCCGGGCAATCGTGAGTGCCTTGAGGAAGACCTCGGGCATCAGCACCGCGCTGCCCCAGTTGAGCACGACTCCCCCCTGATCCAGATCCGGAATCGACCCTGCCAGGCGGCGAAAGTCCCGGTGGCTGGTGGCCCCGACCGCGGCGCCATCGCTCGACGGATGTTGATGGATGATCTCGGCGCCGATGGCTGCGTGAACCGTGACGGGGACGTCATGCTCCAACGCGGAAAGGAGAATCGAGGCCTCCTTGCCCGGGAGCCGCTTCCGCTCCGCCAGGGCGAGCGCCAGTCCCTCTCCCATTCCCCAATTCGCCACCGCCGCCCGGGCGATCGCCGCGTTCATCTCCGCACCGGTCTCCTCCGCCATCCCGAAGCTGCCGTCTGCCAAGCCACTCTCCACGTCTTCGCTGGTCCCACCGAACGCGGCGAGCTCGAAATCGTGGATGGCGGCGGCACCATTGAGCGCGACATGGGTGACGATGCCGCGGGCGAGCCAGGCGTTGACCAGCGGTCCCAGTCCTACCTTGATCACGTGGCCGCCGAGGAGCAGAATGACGCCCCGGCCACTCCGCTTCGCCGCGGCCACAGCCTCGATGACGAGGCGCAGGTCCCGCGCGGCGAGGACGTCGGGGAGGCTGTCGAGGAATGCGGTAAAGGAGCGGTTCGTTCCGGGGGGCGATGCCAGCAGCTCGGGCTCGACCTTGTTCCGCCGTCCGGCGACCGGGATGGTCGTGACGCGGCTGAGGTCGGCCTCGCGATAACGCACGCTCAGTGGCTCATGGCGGACGTCGTGGTGCTGGGGAGGACCATGTCCTTGAGCCGAAGGGTAATCGTCCCGAAGGGGAACTTGCTGCGGATCTGCACCGGGAGCCGGCGGGCATCGTCGGTCAACCAGATCAGAGTCTCCGACCGCTTGGAGAAGAGTCCCTTAGTGTCGATGGTTGGATGGAGCACCAGGCATTGGACCTTACTGCCATCCGGCAGCTCCATCTTCTCCCGCTTCAGGACCTCGATGGTGACCGGGTTGTTGTCTTTTCTGAAGTATCGGTTGTAGGCGTATTTCTTACCCACCTCGAGCGGAGTCATCCGCACAAAATAGAAGAATGCCGCGTCGTCCAGCGGCTGCGCCGGGGTCGGCATCGTTTTCTCCCGACCCTGCTCGCGGTAGAACCCCGAATCGGGGTAGATCTCGTACCGCCGCTTCATCGCCTTGTCGTTCTCCACAAAATCTTGCTGGAATCGACGGGAGTTCATGTCTGCGGTGCCGGCCCATGACTCCAGCACGTCGTCGAGCGAGTAGAACATGGTCTTGCCTTGCAGCCGGAACCGGAACCGGAAGCTCTCGACCCCGCGCACTGTATCCACAGCGGCGACCTCGAGCGTGCCGGAGCCGAGCGTGAGCATGCCGAGCTTGGCGCTGTAGGACAGCTTCTCGCCCACGGCAAAGGGGTACGAGGCAAATGCCGGCGCGGGCCTAACCGGCTGAGTGCCCGCTGCGGGGGCCTGCATCAGTGCGAGTATCAATCCGATTCCGATCACGACGACGCCACCTCGGCCTGTTGGGGGGCTTCCCGCGGACTGTCTGCCTCGGCCCCCATCGGCCAGGCGGGAAGATGGCGCAGTGGACCGCGGGATCGGAGCACGCTCAACGCGGCGTCCCACGAGGTCATCCGGCTGGGGCGCTGGTGCAGGTCCCGGCGCTCCACGGCATTGATCGTCTCCACCCTGCGGGCATGCCGAGCTGCGCGATCATAGAGCTCGGCGTTTGCCGCCCAGCCTTCAGTGGTGAGCAGCGGGGACGGTTGAGTGCGGAAAGCGTTTCGCAGCGCGATCAGGCGAAAGATCGCAAAGCCGGAGACCACGTCCGATACGCCCGG
This sequence comes from Gemmatimonadales bacterium, assembly GCA_035936675.1. Classification (GTDB taxonomy): domain Bacteria; phylum Gemmatimonadota; class Gemmatimonadetes; order Gemmatimonadales; family GWC2-71-9; genus CAVVWJ01. The sequence continues at coordinate 5,769 of DASYVW010000664.1, read as the reverse complement.
AACCCTCACCACGCGGCGCAGGAGCACCGGCGCCAGCCGCCGCACCAGGCGCCGAGTGCGGGAGGTCTCGCCTTCGAGCTTGCCCTGGGCGATCACGATATCGGCCCCGCTCTCGATCCGGCGCACCAGGTCGGGGATGAAATTGGGTCCATGGGCAAAGTCCGCGTGCATGAGGATAGCGGAATCGCGCTTGGGTCGGTCAGTGCGCTCCACGGCCTGGCGGAGGAGCTCCTCGACGCTCGCCGCATATCCCCGGCGCGTCTGGTGTCGAATGACGGTCAACGGGAGCACTCGGGTATACCGCTCGAGCACCTCGGCCGTAGCATCATCGGACCCGTCGTCCAGCACCAGCAGCTGGTACTCCCGCGAAAATCCGGCGAATACCTGACGAACTTTCCAGAGCAGAAGCCCCACGGTCGGAGCTTCGTTGTAACTCGGTATGCAAACGTAAATCATGAGCCCTCAAGAGAATGGGCGCACGAACGATAAACCTGCACGACCTGCTCTGCCATGGCGCCTACGGTGAACCTTCGGAGCTCCCGGCGGGCCGCTTGTCTGAGGTCAGCGGCATATCCTGGCTCCGAGAGTACGCGGTGAACCGCGGCCGCAAGGTCGGCTGGCCTACTGGCCGGAACCAGCACCCCGGCGCCGGATCCCAGCACCTCCGGGACACCTCCCACCCGGGTGGCGACCACCGGCACGTCCAGCGCCATAGCCGCGAGGACTGAGCTGCCCAACCCCTCGGCAAGGGAGCTCAGAACGAAGACGTCTGCACCAGCGAGCGCCATGTGGGGGTCGGCGAGCTGACCGACAAGATGCACGCGTTCTTCCAAACCGAGCCGCGCCATCCGGCCTTGCAGGGCCGAGCGGAGCGGCCCTTCCCCAACGATAACCCAGTGGAGGGTGGGCAAGACCCGGACCAGAATGGCAGCCGCCTCTATCAAGGTGGACTGGTCCTTTTCCGGTGTGAGCGCGCCAAGACTTACGGCAATCTGTCCCTTTTCCGGGAGACCGAAACGTGTGCGGATGTCGGGGCCGGTCGCGGCTCTCAGCTCGGTGGCGTCTACAGCGGAGGGGATAAGGGCGATGCGCTCGGCGGCAACGCCGTCAAGCGTGAGCGCATCGCGCACGGCTCCCGAGATCGCGATCACGCGCTGCGCGCGAACCCAGAATAGCTTCCGCCTGAGGGGGAAGGTTACCCGCCGGGTGGCGACGAGCGGGGCCCCGCTGAGCCCGGCACACACCCCAGCCAGCGTGAGTGCGTGCGAATCGTGGGCGTGGAGGATCGCTCTTCGGCGGCGGAGTTCGCCGAGTATGGCGGGGAGGACGCGAGGGTCGAGGCCGGCTTGCCAGCGGACCGGCCGCACTCGCACCCCAGCAGAGCCGAGGCGGCGGGCCAATTCGGAATCTCCCCCAGTGACGACGACCTGATCGACGCCACGCCGGGCGAGCTCACGGGCCAGGAGCCAGACCTGCCGTTGCCCGCCACGCCACTCCCGGCCAGAGGCGACGTGGACGATGGCGGGAGTCACGTCTTCGGCAATACGTCGGCCGGCAAGGGTTCGCCGTCGCGCACGGCAGCCTGGGGACCGCTATCCCGGACGACCTCCGCCAGCAGGGCCCGAAGCTCGGCCAGGCTGAAAGGCTTGTGCAGGTAGGGGCGGTCGAGAGTCTCCAGAAAAGCCAGCGTGTCGCCCCGCACCGTATCTCCGGTGCTGAACACAAGGCGGGCGGCCATGACGGGGTTCTGGCGAGTCAACTCCTCGAAGAATTGGCGGCCCCCGAACCGGGGCATCCTCAGGTCTGAAATAATCAGATCGAACGGCTCCCCGATGGCACGCGCCAGCGCTTCTTCGCCGTCGCCCGCGACGACCGGCGTGTGCCCCCAGGCTTCGAGAGTCGCCCGCATGTAGTGCAGAATGTGCGGCTCGTCGTCCACCACCAGCACCCGCAGCCGCTTCGTCGGCGCCCGGGACAAGGAGTCGGCGGTCGGCACCGGTGAGCGGGTGGAGAGCGGCAGCTGGACGGTGAACGTGGACCCTTTGCCCTCCTCGCTCGAGAGCATGATGCGGCCACCGTGCTCCTTCACGATTCCCTGGCTGATCGAGAGCCCCAGGCCGGTCCCTTCTCCCTCCGCCTTGGTGGTGAAGAACGGCTCGAACACCTGCGCAGCCAGGTCCTCCGTCATGCCGGGCCCGTCGTCGATCACCTCGATGGCCACCCCGTCGAGCCAGCGCCGCGCCCGCACCGTGACGGTACCAGGCCGTCCGGTGGAGGCGATGGCTTGGGCCGCGTTGTTGATCAGGTTGACGAAGACCTGCTGGATCTGGTTGGGATCCACATCGGGCATGGGCAGGTCGGCCTCGACCTCGATGATGGCGTCTACCCGGTTCGCCATGAGCTGGTTTCTGAGAAGGACGAAGGTGCCGTCCAGCAGCGGCTTCAGGGCAGTGGGGCGGCGCTGATTGTCCTGCTTCCGGGCAAACCCGAGTAGGTTCCGGACAATACCCGATGCCCGCTCCGCCTCTTCCCGGATGACCGCCAGAGGTTCCCGAATGCCGGCAGGCACGTTGGGAACCTCGGTGAGGAAATCGGCGAACCCAAGCACTGAGGCCAAGGGGTTGTTCAGGTCATGGGCAATGCCGGCGATGAGTTGGCCGATAGCCGACATTTTTTCCGACTGGATCAACTGGTCTTGCAATCGGCGCCGCTCGGTCTGGTCGTCGAACAGCAGGACCACCGCGGAACGATCCGTGCTGCTAATCGGCACGGCGGTAACGGCATAGGTGCGCTCACCGGTGCGCAATTCGACCTCCCGGCCCGCTCCTTGCTGGTCCAAGGCTCGTTGGAGATCGATGGACCACTCGGGGGGTGCGAAGGCCTGCCAGGGCCGGCCGATCAAACTTGCCGGTGGGGCGTTGACCAGGTCGGCAAAGGCACGGTTGGCCCGACGAATCGCCCCGCTCCGATCTACGATGCAGAGCGCCGGTGAAATGGCGTCCACCACTTCCTGCCAGGTTCGCCGGCCGTCGTCATGAAGGTCTATCAGCCGGGCACTCTCGAGTGCGATGCTGGCCTGCGATAACAGTCCTTCCAGCAGGACCAGGTCGGCAGGGCCGTAGCGACCGGTCTCACCGCGCGCCGCTATGGCCCCAGTTACTCTACCTTTGGCAACAAAAGGTGCGATCAACCAGCAGCCGGCCGTCAAAGGTGGAGGCGTGAGCCCCGCATCCCGGAGCAGCGCATCGAGCCCATCCTGGATGAGCATTGGCCCGCGACGGGTGGCAAGGTCGAGCAGTGGGCGTGGATTGGAGCGGCCCGGGGGCCAGCCGAGCACGAAGTCGATGGTTTCGGCCTCGCGCTGAAACAGGGCCACCGCGAGCTCACTCGGTGCGAGCGTCTCTCTGACGTGCCGCACCAGCAGGTCGATCACCGAGGCGCGGCGGAGCGTCCCCGCCACCTCCTGACCGAAGGCGGTCAGACGACGGACGAGTGCCAGATCGAAATCGGCAGACGCGTCGGGTTGCGACGTGAGCTTCGTTGATGGAGGGTTGGTCATGATCCGTGCAAACACGCGGGGCCGCCTGACGGCAGCGGACCTGCAGTTGGTAATCCTGCTTCTGAGCCGGGGTTCCGCCCATCGTCGGGCGTACCTGGAGCGACGGCTGGCGAATGAAGGGCCGGACTCGTTACTCGATGCGCCCGACCTGCTCGAGCGGCTGCTGACGGTCCGTTCAATGCTGCTCCCGTCCGAGGCGCTCTTTTTCTATGTCCTCGTCCGGCATGCGCTCAGGCGCTCCGGCCTCGAAGAGCGGGAATTGGCTGACTACCTTGCGGCACTGCTCCTCGAGTTCGGGCAGCGCGACCGGGCTTGGCGGGTCGACTGGAACGACGACCAGCGGCACCGCTATCTCGTCGATATTCTGGCGGACCTCGATGCCACCAGCGGCGACCGCCAGTTCAAGGTCATGCTGCATCTCGGCAACTACGCGCTCTGGCTGACTGGGCTCTTTCCCGATTATATCGCAGCTCGGCGCCTCCGCAAAGCAGGACCCGATGTCAGCTATTACGACGCGCTGGGAAGCCGCGGCTTCGGTCTCGCATCGGACCATGCGCTGGCCGATCATTACGGTCTCGGTGCGGTGCTCAGAACTGCGTCGGACCGCTTTCCCGCCCTACGAAGTGCGCTCAACGGCGTGAGCGATCGCGTTCTCTTTCCTTCGTTCTCCCACTAAACCATCGCGGGCAGTGCCCGCCTCACGAACCAGGGCCGCAAACAGGCCATGCTCGGGCGCCTGCCGGTCGCGGTGCATCTCCTCGGGATGCCACTGCACGGCCAGAAGCCAGGGTGCGTCGGGCGCGGCCTCAGCCGCCTCAATCAGCTTGTCATCGGTCCAACCGGTGGCGTGCAGGCCCGGAGCCAGGTCCTTGATCGCCTGGTGGTGAACTGAGTTCACCGTAATTGCCGTAGTGCCGAGCGCCTGAGCGGCTCGGCTACGGGGCTCCAGTCTCACCCGGTGACTTCGGGCATCCCGCGCGCCATTGGGGCTATGGTCCACCGCCCCAGGGCGCTCGGTCGGGAGATCCTGAAAGAGCGTGCCTCCCATTCCGACATTGACGAGCTGGATGCCGCGGCATATACCCAGGATGGGCAGGCCGCTCTGCCGGGCCACCCCAAACAATGCAAGCTCGAATAGATCGCGCTCGCGGCTGGGCGAGTCCAGCCGCGGCGAGGGATCGGCCCCATACCAGGCCGGGTCAAGGTCCTCCCCACCGGTGAGGATCAGGCCGTCCACCCCGTTGAGCGCGGGGCCAGCGAGCGACGGGCCCATAAGCGGCGAGAGAATCAGAGGCACCCCGCCGGCCGCAAGCAGCGCCTGGACGTAGGCCGCATTCACACCGGTCCGGACGGAGCCGTCCCAGGTACGGACGACCCCACTCACGGCGATGCGAGGAAGGCTCACTGGATCACCGAGTCCGGAAATAGAGGGCAGCGAGGATCCTCGAACCTGGCCGGGGCCACCTGGATACCCAGAAGCGGCACGCTGACGCTGTCGATCGAGACCGTTCCAATCTGGGGTGCACCTTCCACCGGGGCTCCCTCGTAGAGCAGGACCCCGCGCGCGCTGTTGCCAGTATCCAGGATCAGCACCCCAAAGCCGGGCTTCACGTTAGCCGGCAAACCGCCGTTCACACCGATCACCAACATCGAATCGGATCGTCCTACGATGGCAGGATAGGCCTGACCTGCCACCAACCGGACAACGAGACGCTCGGGAAGCTTGCGGGGTGGGGAGCCGAGAATCTGGCCGGCGATGCCGAACTGTCCGAGGAGCGCCGTAGGCCCGGCGAGCGCGGCCAGTCCGCAAGTCGCTGCGGCAGCCGAGCTCTTGCCACCGGAAGACCGATCGCAAGCGGCGATCAACATGGCCGCCACAAGCAGGGAGCGGTGCATGGCGAAAGATAACCAACCGGACGAAGAGCGAGCGAGTGGGTTCCTGTGAGCACAAACACATCAATCAAAGTGCTGCAGCAGTATGCATCCGGCGGCCAGAGATGCGGGGGTTGGGATGATGGACGTGCGATTCACCGACCGCTACCATGCCGGACGCCGGCTCGCTACCGCGCTCGCGCCCTATGCCGGACGGCCCAACTTGCTCGTGCTCGCATTGCCTCGCGGCGGGGTACCGGTCGGATTCGAGGTAGCCCGGGCACTGCACGCACCGCTTGACGTGATGTTGGTTCGCAAACTCGGCGTGCCCGGCCACG
>DASYVW010000663.1:0-2000 GCA_035936675.1 Gemmatimonadales bacterium | reverse complement strand
TAGCAGACCCGGCTACCGCTGTCAGCCCGCTACCGGGCGCAGGGCCGTAAGCACAAGTCACGCGGTCCAACGGACCATCAAACCGATGGCTCGCGAATGATGGAAAGAGGGGTGCTGAGATGCGACGCAAGAAACCCGTCTTGATGCTCGCGAATGGCGGCGACGAGCCGCCCGATCGGGCGCGAGGGTCCTGGCTCGGTTTGGGTTCCGCGCTGGTGGGACTCGTGCTCGGCTTCGTGATGATTGCGTGCCAGGGTGATAACGGGCCGACGGTGCCCAGTTCGCTCGGCCCGCTCGCGGAAGGTCCACTCAATCCCGCACTCGTGGCCCAGGGCAGAACGATCTTCCGATTCGAGACCTACGGCGACGAGACCTTTTGGACCGACACGCTACGGCTGCACGAGGTGATCCGCACCTCGGTCAGCCCGACGATCGCGCTCTCCGTTGGCCTGAAGATCGACGTCGACGCGCTGCCCGCGCAGATCAAGGCGGGTCTCGCGGCCGGGACGATCGACCTCAACGATCCTGCGACCACCGTCGCCCTTCTCCAGCTCGGTGCCGTGTTGGGCGTTATCGGACACGTCGATGCAAGCAACACGCTCACCGCCGTCGGGATCACCTGCGCGTTCTGCCACTCCACGGTCAACAACTCCTTCGCACCGGGAATCGGCCAGCGTCTCGACGGCTGGCCCAACCGCGATCTGAACGTCGGGGCAATCATCGCGCTTTCGCCGGCGCTCACCTCGGCGCAGAAGGCGGTCTACCAGTCCTGGGGTCCAGGGAAGTACGACCCCCGCTTCAACGTCGACGGGAAGAACATTCCGGTCGTCATCCCGCCCGCGTTCGGGCTGCGCCACGTGAAACGCGAGATCTACACCGGCGACGACACCATCTCGTACTGGAACGCCTACGTGGCGATCACCCAGATGCACGGGCATGGGCACTTCGTCGACCCGCGGATCGGCGTCGACGTGAACAACCCGCCGGACCTGGTGTCGTCGAAGCTCGGGCCATTGCGGCTCTACCAGTTCACCCTCAACACTCCCGAGCCCCTCGTCGGGACTTTCGACCCGAAGTCGGCGGAGCGCGGGCACGCCGTGTTCAAGAGCGTGGCGGGCTGTGCCAGATGCCATCTCAGCTCGACGTACACCGATGTGAACGCCGGCCGGCTCCACACCGCCGCTGAGGTCGGGCAGGATCCCGCCTATGCGCTCCGCAGCGCAACGAAGCTCTACCGCACGACACCGCTGCGCGGGCTTGCGCACCCGCCGCAGCTGAGAGGCCCTTACTTCCACGACGGCAATGCCGCCACGCTCCAGGAGGTCGTCAAGCACTACATCCAGCTGTTCGGTCTCACGCTCACGCCGCAGCAAAAGGCGGATTTGGTGGAGTACCTCAAGACGCTGTAAACCCACGACGCTCTCCCCTGCCAGGGTACTCTGGCTTACGCCACGTTCGACCTGCTGTGGCTCAATGGCCGCGATCTCCGGCACCTGCCACTCACCCAGCGGAAGAAGCGACTCGAGCGGGCGGTCCTCGGACCCGGTCCTGCTTCCGCGCATGCTTCCGCGCATGCGCTGCCTCCTGAGCTGTGCCGTGACCCGCCGAAGACGTGCTTGATAGCTCGCGTCTCGGTCGGGTCGTTCAGTAATGTCGAACTGCCGTGCGCATTGAGATACTGTACCTCGCCCGGAACCAGCTCGGCATCGGCAAGAGCGAGCGCGATAGCCCGACCGGCCTGACTCCCATTCTCGAGCGGCGCTGTCATGTGGTAGCCATCATTCGTCAAGCCATACCCGATTACCTCGGCATATACCTTTGCCCCCCGCGCGAGCGCCCGCTCCCGCTCTTCCAGGACGAGTACCGCCGCTCCCTCTCCCATCACAAAGCCGTCACGAGCGCGGTCGAACGGACGACAGGCATGCTCGGGGTCGTCATTGCGAGTGGACATGGCCCGAATCAGCGCAAATGCGCCATAGCAGAGCGGCGCAAGGGGGGCC
>DASYVW010000662.1:0-6921 GCA_035936675.1 Gemmatimonadales bacterium | reverse complement strand
GGGGTCCGCGCGGCGTCGGGTTCCTCTATGTGTCGGACACGAGGCTCGAGGCCGGCGCCCATCCCCTCCTGGTGGACATGCACGGCGCTACCTGGAGCGAGGCCGATGTCTTCGATCTCACGCCCGATGCCCGTCGCTTCGAGAGCTGGGAGTTTGCCTACGCGCTCGTGCTCGGACTCGGCGCGGCCGCGGCCTACGCGCTCGACGTCGGACTGGCGACCGCCCGCGATCGGGCACGCCAGCTGGCCGCCTATGCCCGAACGCGGCTTGCGATGGTGCCGGAGGTCCGTGTGCTGGACCGCGGTCCCGAGCTCTGTGCCATTGTCACCGCCGCCGTGGCGGGACGGGACGCGAAGGAGATCAAGCTGGCACTCCGGGCGCGGGGCATCAATACCAGCTCGCCCGAGCGGGAGGATGCCGTGATCGACATGGACGAGAAACAGGCAAGCTCGGCCCTGAGGATTTCGCCGCACTACTACAACACGAAGGAAGAGATCGATACAGCAGTGGAAGCGCTTGAGGAGGTGCTGTCGAGGGATCCTTCGCTGCGCTCAGGATGACAACCTCCCGTCCTTCCCGCCTTTCCCGTCCTTCCCGTCCTTCAACACCGGCTCCAGCACCCGCCACACCGTTTCCGCCACCTTGCGTTGTCCCTCCGCCGTCGGATGCATGCCATCAGGCTGGTTTAGACTGGGAATTCCGCCCACGCCTTCGAGCAGAAACGGCACCAGGGCAGCGTCGTTTCTCCGCGCAAGCTCCTGGTACACCCCCTGGAATTTCTGGGCGTATGCCCTGCCATAGTTGGGGGGCATCCGCATGCCCAGCAGCACGAGCCGGGGCCGCGGTTGGAGCTGCTTGGCCCGGTCGAAGATGGCCTGAATGTTGGCGCGCAAGCTATCCGGAGGAAGACCGCGGAGTCCGTCGTTGGCGCCAGTCTCGACCACGAGTACCGACACCGGCTCACGAAAGAGCCAGTCTACTCGCCGAAGCGCTCCCGCCGACGTCTCCCCACTGACCCCGGCATTGACGACCCGGTAGTGGAGCCCAGTCGAGTCGATCTTCTGTTGAATCAGCGCAGGATAGGCCTGCTCCGGCTCGAGACCGAGCCCGGCGGTGAGGCTGGTGCCGAGAAACAGCACCGACGGCCGCTCGGACTCGGCTGACTGCGGCAAAGCCTTCGCGGGAGATTCCTCTCTGGCCTGCTCGCATCCGGAGAGTGCCGCAACCACGGCAAAGATGATGATGGATCTGACTATCATTCGAGATGCCTGAAGCTGTACTGCAGAGCCAATCACTCAGCCGGACCTACCGCTCGGGCGGCCGGGATCTCACGGTGCTGAAGGATATCACCTTCAGTCTCGAGCCGGGCGGCTTTCTCGCCATCCTCGGTCCGTCGGGAAGTGGCAAGACGACACTTCTGGGCCTGCTCGCCGGATTGGACCGGCCCTCCACCGGCTCGGTCTATCTCGATGGCCAGGAGCTCGGCTTACTGAGCGAGGACGAGCGCGCGCGGCTCCGCGGTGAGAAGATCGGGTTCGTGTTCCAGGCCTTTCAGCTGATCCCCACCCTCACGGCGCAGGAAAACGTTCAGGTGCCTCTCGAGCTTCGCGGCGACGCGAACGCCGCCCCCAGAGCGCGGGAACTGCTCGAGCGCGTGGGGCTGGGTGGACGGGGACACCACTACCCCGCCCAGCTCTCGGGCGGCGAGCAGCAGCGCGTTGCCCTGGCGCGCGGTTTCAGCAGCCGCCCCAGAGTCCTCTTCGCCGACGAGCCGACCGGGAACCTCGACGCGGCCACGGGCGCCACGATCATCGATCTCATGGTGGAGCTGAATCGCGATCTCGGTACCACCCTGGTGCTGGTGACGCACGATCTCGATCTCGCCGCTCGCGCGCGCCGCACCATCCGGCTGGCCGACGGGAGAGTCGTGGCCGACACCGCAGCGTGAGCGTTGCGCTGTTCGTGCTGCGCATGGCGGCGAGGGAGCTCAGAGCCACGCCTCGACGGCTGTTCCTGCTGACCGGCACCGTCGCCGTGGGTGTGGCGGCGCTCGTCGCCATCAATTCCTACACCGACAACCTCCAGGACTCGGTCAGGCAGCAGGCCCGCTCCCTGCTCGGCGCGGACCTGTCACTGATGAGCCGCCAGCCGTTCTCGCCCCGGGTCGAGGCGTTGCTCGACACCCTGTCCCGCAGCTCCCCATCGGCCCGAGTGACCAGCTTCTCGGGAATGGCATACGTCCCCCGGACGGCTGGCACCCGGCTGGTGCAGGTGGCGGCGGTGGCAGGGCGATTTCCGTTTTATGGCCAGATCCGGACCGAGCCGCGCGGGGCCTGGACCGAGCTGCAGGCGGGCCGGCACATCGTGGTTGATCCCTCGCTGCTCACGGCACTCGGCGCCCGATTGGGAGACACCGTCTCACTCGGCGAGGCGCGTTTCGTCATCTCGGGCACCATCCAGAGCGCGCCGAGCGACGTAGGATTTCGTTTCGCCTTCGGGCCGCGGGTGTACATCCCGGCGAAATACCTGCCGGAGACTGCTCTGCTCGGTTTCGGAGCTAGGGTTCAATACGAGGCGTTCCTCAAGCTGCCGGCGCGCGTCTCGCCGCAGGCACTGGCGGATCGTTACCGGGCGGCGCTCATGCCCGAGCGAGTCCGGGTGAGAACTGTCGCCGAGGATCAGCGGAACCTCAACGATGTTCTCTCCAAGCTCACCGGCTATCTGGGCCTGGTCGCCCTCATCGCGCTGCTGCTTGGAGGCATCGGCGTGGCGAGCGCGGCGGTGGTTTTCATCCGGCAGCGCTCCGAAACGATTGCGGTCCTGCGCTGCCTGGGAACCACCGCGGGCCAGGTATTCATGATTTACCTGGTCGAGGCCGGAGCGATGGCGTTGGTGGGAAGCGTGGCAGGAGCGCTGGCGGGGGTCGGTCTCCAGCGTCTCCTGCCCCGGCTGCTCGCCGGATTCATCCCGGTCGATGTCATCCCGGCTGTCTCCTGGGGTGCCGTGGCCATCGGGATCGGGACGGGAGTCCTGGTGGGCGTGGTCTTCGCAGCCCTGCCGATCCTCGCCGTGCGCCGGATCTCACCGCTCTCGGCGTTGCGGCGTCCGTTCGAATCCGAGAGTCCCCCGCGCGATCCCTGGCGGCTGGTGGCCGCGCTCGCCCTCGTCACGAGCACCGTGGCACTGGCCCGGCTTCAGGTCGGGAGCTGGCGCCAAGGGGCAATCTTCGCCGGAGCGGTCGGTGTTGCGTTGCTGCTCCTGTGGGCGGCCGCGTGGGCTCTGGTCCAGGTGATGCGGCGCTGGCTCCCCGAGAGATGGCCCTACGTCTGGCGGCAGGGCCTGGCCAACCTGCACCGGCCGGCCAATCAAACCGTCACGCTGGTACTTGCGATCGGCTTCGGAGCCTTCCTGCTCGGAACGCTGTATCTGGTGCAGTACAACCTGCTGCGCCAGCTCAGGCTGACCGGCGGCCCGGCCCGGCCGAACCTGGTCCTGTTCGACATCCAGCCGGACCAGCTCGGCGCCGTCGAGCGAGAGCTGAAGGCAGCGGGCCTGCCGCTGATCGGCCCCACTCCGATCGTCCCGATGCGGATCAGCTCGGTCAACGGACGGCCGGTGGCCAAGCTTCTCGCCGACACATCCCAGACCGGCGAAGGCCGATCGAACGCCTGGGTGTATCGGCGTGAGTATCGATCCACCTACCGCGATTCGGTGGTTCCCTCTGAGCGAGTGGTCCAGGGGAAGTGGTGGCGACCCGGCGATCGTGGTGCCGGCCGGATCTCGATCGAGCAGGACCTGGCCCGCGAGCTCCGCGTCGGCCTTGGCGACGAGATCGTGTGGGACGTGCAGGGCATCCCCGTCACTTCGAAGGTGGCCAGCGTGCGAGAGGTGGATTGGGCCCGCTTCGAGCCGAACTTCTTCGTGGTGTTTGCACCGGGGACGCTGGAGGACGCACCACGCACCTTCGTCACCCTCACCCGGGTCGCGAGTGCAGCCGACCGGGGGAGCTTCCAGCGCAGGCTGGCCGAGCGGTTCCCCAATGTCTCGACCCTGGATCTTTCGATGCTGCAGGAGGCGCTGGAGCGACTGGTGGACCGGGTAGCGCTTGCCATCCGGTTCATGGCGCTATTCAGCCTGATGGTTGGCGCGCTGGTCCTGGTGGGCGCGCTCGCCAGCAGCCGGTTTCAGCGGGTACGGGAGGGCGCCCTGCTCCGCACGCTGGGCGCCACGCGCGGGCAGGTGTTTCGCGTGGTGCTCGCCGAATATCTGTCCCTTGGCCTGCTCGCCTCCGCCGTGGCCGTCGTGCTCGCGGCTGTCGCCGGCTGGGCCGTCGCCCGTTTTCTGTTCGACAGCACGTTCTCGCTCCCGGTTCTCCCCATGAGTGCGCTCGCGGCAGCGATCGTGCTACTCACGGTTGTCGTCGGGCTCAGCAACAGCCGGGAGGTGGTGCGGCGAGCTCCGCTGGAGGTGCTGCGAGAGGAGTAGTAGCTTACCGCATGCTCGCAATCGACCTGACGGGTAAGCGTGCCCTGGTGGCTGGCGTGTCCGACGACGGCGGCTTCGGATTCGCAATCGCCAAGGCATTGGCAGAGGCGGGAGCCTCAATTTGTCTAGGGAGCTGGCCGCCGGCGCTGGGCATCTTCACCAAGCTCCTCGAACGCGGCAAGATGGAGGAGTCGATGCGGCTGGCCGGCGGCCGCCGGCTGGAGTTCGAGCGGATCTATCCGCTGGATGCCGCCTTCGATGCCCTGGCCGACGCTCCCCCAGAGGTGCGCGACAACAAGCGCTACAAAGAGCTCGGTGATTTCAGCATTCAGGGAATGGCCGACCGGGTTCGGGCCGATTTCGGCGAGGGCGCGCTCGACATTGTGGTGCACAGCTTGGCGAATGGGCCCGAGGTCAAATCGCCGCTGGTCGACACCTCCCGTCGGGGCTATCTCTCCGCCATCAGTGTCAGCGCGTACAGCAACATCTCGCTGGTGCGGCACCTCTCCCCGCTGATGCGCCCGAACGGCGCCTTCCTTTCCTTGACCTATATGGCCGGCGAGCGGGTGATTCCCGGATATGGCGGCGGTATGTCGTCCGCCAAGGCTGCGCTCCAAGCCGACACCCGAACCCTGGCGTTCGAAGCGGGACGGCGCTGGGGTGTCCGGGTGAACGCCATCTCGGCGGGACCTTGGGCGTCGCGGGCGGCGAGCGCCATCGGATTCGTCGATACCATGATCAAGTACACCGCCAGCAACTCGCCGCTCCCCCGGCCGATCGATGCGACCGATGTGGGGAGCACTGCGGCGTTCCTCTGCAGTCCGCTCGCCCGGGCCATCACCGGCAGCGTCGTGTACGTGGACAACGGATACCATGCCATGGGAATGGCGGTCTCTTAACGCCCTCGAAGCACAGCCTCGATCAACTGAGCCAACACCGACAGCTCGAACGGTTTCTCGATCAAGGGCCGGGGCGTCCGGGCCACGAACTCGCTCAGCGCGGGAGAGCTGAGGTCGCCAGTCGTGATGATGAGCGCCGCAAAGAGGTCGGGACGGTTCTCGGCGAGCCAGTCATGGAGCTGCACCCCGGAGTAGTCGGGCATTCGGATGTCGGAGATGACTACTTCATATTCGCCCGGTACTGCCCCCCCCAGCTTTCTCAGTGCTGCCTTTCCGTTCTCCGCCTCATCAGCCTGCCAACCGCGCCGCCGCAGATAGCGCACCACCGCCGACCGGATCGTCGGCTCATCGTCGATCACCAACGCGCGCCGGTGGCGGGCGGCGGCGGCGGATTCAGGTGCCGTGGGATCGGAACGTAGCAATGAGCCGGGTTGAAGCCGAGGCTGATGGACCGGGCAGGGGACCCGCGGGTGTGAAACTCCAGCTTCGTCGTATAATACTATCCTGAATCCGCCAGCCGGGAAGAAGCAAGGCGGGCACACTCCGAGCACGAGATTCGTATGTCCGATGAGCTCCTCTCCCAATCCGGTGGCCCCATCCACAGGCTGGCGCTCAACCGCCCGGCCCGGCGCAACGCGCTCACACCCGTCCTGGCCCGGCGACTGGCCCAAGAGATCGAGCAGGTCGAGGAGGCCGGCGAGGCGCGGGTCATCATCCTTTCCGGAGTCGGCGGACACTTCTGCGCCGGGCTCGACCTCCACTGGCTCAGCTCCCTCCGGGGCGGACCCAGCATTGCCGACCTGCAGCACGGCCTGAGTGACTTCCAGTCCGCCGTGATCGCGATCGTGCGCTGCCCCATCCCGGTGCTGGCCGTGGTGCAAGGCACGGCGGCAGGCTTCGGCTTTGATCTCGCGCTCGCCTGCGACATGCGGTTGGCCGGTTCCAGCGCCAGCTTTACCTCGGCCTTTGCCAGGATGGGACTGATACCGGACGGCGGATCCACCTTCACGCTCCCCCGTCTGGTCGGGGTAGGTCGCGCGCTTCGCGTGCTCATGACCAACCAGACGCTCGATGCGGCGACGGCGCTCTCCATCGGGCTGGTGGAAGAGGTGATCGACGAGGCGACCCTGGACGACGGTGTTCTCCGCATCGTCGCCGAGCTGCTGGCCTCGGCGGACTCCAGTATCCGTGCGATCAAGCGACTCTGCCGCGCGCCTGAGGTCGGTGCCCTGGAGCAGGCCCTCTCCACCGAGGGAGCGGCTCAGCTCCAGGCGCTCCAAGGCCCGGACTTCCTCCTGCGCCTGGAGGCATTCGCCGTGCGCGCTTCCGCTCGGAGCGAGGGCGCGTGAGCCCGCGCGCCGGCGTGTTCCGGCCGGACCTGCTCGCCGGACACGTGGCGCTGATTACCGGAGGGGGAACCGGTATTGGTCTCGGTATAGCATCGTCGTTGGCCGGGGCCGGAGCACACGTGGCCATCGCCAGCCGGAAGCCCGAGCACCTGGGACCGGCGGCGGAGCAGCTTCGCGCGGGCGGCGCA
>DASYVW010000661.1:0-2222 GCA_035936675.1 Gemmatimonadales bacterium | reverse complement strand
CTCATGGGGACTTCTCGCTAGGGATCCGGACCTTCTCGGCCTGGATAATCATCTTGCTGAGAGGGTTCCCAGAGGCGGTGAGCACCCGGCTCGACGCCGTCTCCCTGGAATCGGCCTGGACCGTCGAGCGAGCGGAGCGCTGGTGGGCGATGCACCGGCCGCTACCGGCGGACGCGCGCCGGGTGGCGGAAGTGCTCCTGTCCCAGGAGGGGCGGGAGTTGCGGATCGGGCCACGGGTAAGGCCGAGGGGGTAGCGGCGCCCCAGGAACATTCAGTGTGTACGTCGCGGCCTTGCCAGATCTCGCCCCTACCGATCGGTGAGCTCGCGCTCCAACGCTGCGAGTTCGGCTCGAACTTCGTCCACCTTTGCGCGGACGGCTGGTTCCGGATCGCTCCGTAGTCTCAGGTAATGGCGATACTCACGAATCGCCCCTTCACGATCCCCCGCGAGGGCGGCGTAGCGCGCCTCGTCACGGATGTAGGCTATCAGAATGGGGCGTACACGAAGACCTGCAACTCGGCGTCTTACCGCAGCCAACGCGCGAGCGGGATTCCCCCGCTCGTTCCATAGGCGTGCCGCGACGATGTTCCCGTATGGCTCGAGTGTCGCTCCGAACCCCTGGAGCACTGAATCCAGCTCGACCAGGCGAGCGAGTGCTTCCGGATTCCGATCCAGAGCAGTGAGCTGGGCATCGAGCAGGATTGCACAATGTGCGGCGTACAACCGGGCCTCGGAGGTGTCCTCGGGAGTCCATGAGCCTCTCCAGGCAACGACAGCTTGCCGGGCTGCTCCTGTGGAGCCCCGACTCAGGCGGTACTGTGCGGCTGCGTAGCGCTTGAATACGGTTCCAGCGGCTACGGCATCTCCCGGTCGAGTGAATGTGGCTGGCACACGCGCTGCCACCTCCTCTGCGGCCAGGGTGTCTGCGTCAGCATAAACGGCATTCAGAATAACTACCGCGCTATCAAACCCTGTACGCGGCGTCCACATCGTCTCCTGCGCGCGCCGAGGTTGACCCCGGATGAGGTAGAATACCGTGGAGCGGCCTTGTAACTCCCTCCGTTCAGCATCGCTGGAGACCCTTGTCCGCGCGAACTCCAGGGCGGAGTCAACATCGGCTATGGCGGTTCCATACTGGCTGGCAGCACTGACCAGTTGAGACGGTATCGTTAACAGGCTGTCATCACTGAGAGAGATGGCGCCCAGAACACTGTCTCCCAGAAATGCGCGGGCAAACCAGCGCATTCCTGCAGCGCGAGGTGTTGTCGAATCGAAGCGGAGGCGCAGGGCCAACGATCGCCGGGCCGCTGCCGTATCACCCTTCTGGTAGTAGAGCTCGTACAGGTGTTCCAGGCTCGGCTCATAGGTAGAATCGAGGGCGAGAGCGCGGGTATAGGCTCGAATGGACCGCTCCAGCGCATCTGTCACGCCGACCAGAGGGGCGTAGTGATACGTATAGTCCCCCAGGACCGACCATGCCTCCGGGTCGTCCGGAGCCAGTTCGACCAGTGATGCTGCGCTGGACAGCACGTCCTGAATTTGGGAGAAGAACGGATAACGCGGGCCAATCAGGAACTGGAGCAGCACGCGATCGCGATGGGAAAGCCGGTCCCGATGGCGCCAGGCCAGCTGACTTCCTTTCCCGCCCTGGTCTTCACCGAGCCACAGTGCTGCCATCGAACGCCCGATTCCCGCCAGTGCAAAGCCGGAGTCGAGCTCTATGGCCCTATCGAAATGTTCACGGGCAACAGCGAAAAGCCCGCGACGGTGTGTCGCTCTGCCGTCCAGGTAGGCCCGCAGCGCCGGCAGTGAGGTGGTGGTGAGCGACCCCAGCCGGTGCTGCTCCTCCCCGGCTCCCAGCGCGAGAAGGTCGGCAGCCAGCCGGTCAACCAACGCAGTCAGGCTGTCTGTGGGGCCTTCCACGCTGGCGCGCACGTCCGAACCGCCACGAGCTTCACTGAGTCTGGCGTTGAGTACCAGGCTGCGAGGCGTCCCAATCACCTCTCCCTCCAACACCCTCCCGGCTCCGACTCGCCGGGCCAGGAGCTGCGCGCCCTTGGCATCGAGGTCTTTCGTTGCCGTTCCGCCGGCCCGTTGCCATGCCCGAAGCAGGGTTCGGGGATCCACAGTGCGAAGCACGTTCGTTCCGCTCAGCTTGGCGGCGAGAAGGTCGAGCATCCCCTCGCGCAGATAGCCCAGGGAGGAGCCGGCTCCCGTCACC
>DASYVW010000660.1:0-5260 GCA_035936675.1 Gemmatimonadales bacterium | reverse complement strand
TCCCTTCCCCCAACCATGAAAGCCCGGGTAAACCTGGACCCAGCCACGCCGGTCCTTCTGGGGCACTACGATCCGCTTCGCCGCGCGTTCAGCAACCTCCTTCGAAACGCGGCAGAGGCATGCGAGGAGCAGGGCGAGCTGGAGATCACGGCGGCCCCGGACGACGGAGGAGGGGTTCGGATCGAGATCCGCGATCACGGACCGGGTGTCCCCGCGGACATGGCCGACCGCGTCTTCGATCCGTACTACACGGGGAAGGCCGGCGGAACCGGGCTGGGCCTTGCGCTGGTCAAGCAGACGATCGAGATGCACGGCGGCACGATCAGCCTCAGCCACACTCCGGGCGGCGGCGCAACCTTCCAGGTACGGCTCGGGGCCCGGTGAGCGACAGCGCCCAAATTCTCCTGGTGGACGATGAGGCGAACATCCGCCGGATGCTCGGTGCGCTGTTGCGAAGCGAGGGCTTCGCCGTCACCGAGGCAGCCAGCGGAAACGCCGCGCTGCTGCTGCTGGACCAGGCGGATCCCGACGTGGTGTTGTTGGATCTGATGATGCCGCCGGGGCCGGACGGGCTCGAGACCCTGACGCGGATGCGCGACCGCGGAAGGACGGCACCCGTCATCATGATGAGTGGAAAGGCGCAGCTGACCGACGCCGTTCGGGCCGTGAAGCTGGGCGCGTTCCAGTTCCTGGAAAAGCCGCTCACCCTCGAGGCCGTGCTGGTCACCGTCCGGTCCGCCCTCGAACTCAACCGCACCCGGGCCGAGAACCGGGCGCTGCACGCCGAGCTGGCCCGCCGGGGAACCCTCATCGGTAGCGGCCCTGCCATGCAGCAGGTGCGGGCGCTGATTGCCCGGGTTGCCCCCACCGAGGCCCGGGTGCTGATCACCGGCGAATCCGGCACCGGCAAGGAGCTCGTCGCTGCCGCCATTCACGAGGAAAGCCGTCGAAAGGGACGCCCCTTCGTCACCGTAAATTGTGCGGCCATCCCCCGCGACCTGGTTGAATCCGAAATGTTCGGTCACGAGCGCGGATCGTTCACCGGAGCCACCGAGCGGCGGATCGGCCGGTTCGAGCTGGCCCACGGAGGCACGCTCTTTCTCGATGAAGTCGGAGATCTGAGCCAGGAGGCGCAGGCCAAGCTGCTGCGCACCCTCGAGACGGGCGAGCTCCAGCGCATCGGCGCCGAGACCGTCACCCACATCGACGCCAGGGTGGTTGCCGCCACCAACCGGCGGCTCGACGATGCGGTGAGCAATGGGGGCTTCCGGGAGGACCTCTTCTTCCGCCTGAACGTCTTTCCGATCCACCTGCCTCCGCTTCGCGAGCGCCTTGAAGACCTGCCGGCCCTCGTGGCCCATCTGGCCGAGCGGGTGCGACCCCGTCACGCGGCCACCTTCACCCCGGCCGCGCTCGAGACGCTTGTTTCCTACTCCTGGCCGGGGAACATCCGCGAGCTGGCCAATCTGGTCGAGCGGCTGAGCATTCTGAGCGGCCCCGTGGTCGATGCACCGGCGGTACGGCAGGTGCTGCGCGGGCCCTCGTCTCCCCCACCATCGGCGGACTCTCCTGCGGTTCAGCTCGGCCGGCCCCTCAATGATGCACTCGATGAGTACGAACGGAACTTCATCGGCGCCGCGCTGGCCCAGGCCGAGGGCAACATGGCCGAAGCCGCCCGCATCCTCCAGACCGATCGAGCCAATCTTTATCGTCGCATGCGCCGGCTGGGACTGGAGAAAAGCGCGGACGTCGAGTCGTAACCCACATTTGCTCGAGAACCTCATGCGACTGCTCGTTGCCGGCATGGTGCTGGCACTCGCCACGCCCTTGCGGGCTCAGGACAGCGTCATCGTGATCGATCCCAACGCACCGCCGAGCGATTCGGTGGTACGGGGAGGACCGCCGCCCAATGTGGTCGCGGACCTGATCCAGTTCTATAACGACTCAGCAACGACGCGTATGCAGGGCGATGTGACTCTCCCGGCCGGCAGTCGGTTCGAGGGCAAGCTGGCGCTGTATCGTGGGTCGCTCCGGATAGCCGGACGGGTGGCCGGGCCGATCGCCGTGGCCAACGGCACCCTGTACCTCCTGCCCGGTGCCGCGGTAGAAGGCGAGATCCTCGTGGTTGGTGGCCGCCTGATCCGATCCGAGCAGGTCAGCCATCTCGGACCGGAGCGGGTGTATTGGGATGCTGCCCCAGTCACCCGGAACGCAGATGGCTTGCTTGTGCTACGAGAGCGCCGACGCGCCCTCGGCGATATCGCGACGGCCCGGACCACCTTCCAGGCCGGGCGCATTCGGACGACGCTATCGCTCAGCACCGGAGGCACCTACAACCGGATCGAAGGACTGCCGGTTCTCTTCGGGCCGCTGTTCGAGTTCCGGCCCTCCTCCCACACGCTGACCCGGTTGGACCTCCGCGGGCTCCTCCGGACCGCGGGAGAGAGCACGAATCTCCGCAGCGATTTCGGTTACATCGTCCGGGCCGACCTCCGGTTCCAGGGCAAGGCCGAGTTCGGTCTCGGTGGCCGGCTGTACAGCGAGGTGGAGCCGATCGAGGATCAGCCCCTCGCGGCCAGTGAGTCGGGCTGGTCGGCGTTCCTGCTGCAGCGCGACTACCGCGACTATTTCGAGCGTGAGGGCGTCAGCGGCATGGCCTACGTGCAGCCCGCGCGCGCCCTGCGCGTCGAGTTCTCCCTGAGCCGCGATGCGGAGCGTTCGGTACGCGCCACCGACCCATGGTCCCTTCTCCGGAACAGCGACCGGTGGCGGCGCAATCCGCTGGTGGATGATGGCCACTACTTCATCACCGGCGTCCAGGTCGATTACGACACCCGGAACGAGCGGGATCGCCCCACGACTGGGTGGATGATCCGTACTCGCTACGAGCACCTCACCAGCGACGACATCGCACCGGTGGCGCTGCCTCCAGTCGTGCGCCCCAACCCCCCGACCGGCGGCGGATACGGGACCGACCGGCTCTTGATCGACGCTCGACGGTATTCCAGGCTCACACCCGGGCTGCAGGTCAACGCGAGGCTCCGGGCCGATGGATGGCTGGCGGGCGGGCGGCTCCCGGTTCAGCGCCGAGTCTCGCTCGGCGGCCCCGACCTGCTCCCCGGTTTTGCCTACCGCGCCTACACCTGCGCCCCACGGGGGTTCAACGATCCCGCCCTGCCAGCGCTGTGCGATCGCTCTATCGTCGGCCAGGTCGAAGTGCGGACCCGGTTAGGGCTCAACCTGGGCTACCGCCTGCCCGACAGAGAGGGCCACGGGGCCGGACGTTTCCTCGGGATCGAAGAGGCGGATCTCGTGTTCTTCACGGACCTGGGCAAGGCCTGGCTGGCAGGCAGCGGACCGGGGCAGGTGCCGGTCGCCCGAATACCGGCACTCAAGGAGTGGGCGCTCGATCTCGGCGTGGGGCTCGATGCGGGAGAGATCGGTGCCTATGTCGCCAAGAGCATGTCTACGGATGAGGCGGTCAAGTTCGTGGTCAGGTTACAGCGTCGCTTCTAGTGTCATCGCGGCGGCGTTCCCTCTTCCATGGCTATCGGCGTGCCTGGCAGCTGGCGGCCGGCATCGCCCTGGCGGCGGCTCCGTTGCAGCGGCTCGATGCTCAGGAGGCCCATCCGGTCCGGCTGTACGTCACGCTGTCGCCTGATTCCAGCCAGAACGGAGCCCGCGCTCCCATCGTGCGCTCCGAAAGCCTGCTCGGCGGCGACAGCCGCTGGCTCACGGCGCTGCGATCGGGTCTGCCGGTACGCCTGCACTATCGGGTGGAGGTGTGGCGCTCCCGTGAAGGGTGGTTCGACATTTTTGTGCGGCAGGCGGAGTGGGACCTACTCGTGCGGCATGAACCGCTGCTGGACCAGTACACCCTGCTCACCTTTGCCGGGGCCTCCCGGCAGGAACGCCGCTACGCGACGCTCGATGCGTTGGGAGCGGCACTCGCCTTTGCCTACCAGGTGAACGTGCGTCCTACCGAAGAGGGCCGCTACTACTACGCGGCCTCACTCCAGGTGTCCACTCTCTCAGACTCCGATCTCGATGACCTGGAACGATTCCTGGCTGGAGACCTGCGGCGGGAGGCCAAGGGTCGCGAAAACCTGGGCGATGCATTAGGACGGGGAGCGACTCGGTTCCTACTCCGTCTGGCTGGGCTGCCGAGTCTGCGGCTGGAGGCGAGGAGCGACCAATTCGTGGTGCCGTAGGCCGCCGCTCTAGACCGTGCCGCCCAGGGCGCGGAGCGCCTCGTCTCCGTAGAACAGCTTGATGTACTTGGCCTGGGTAGTGGAAAGGCGCCGCACCGCCCACGAGAGATGGACGAAGTGCGGCTCGTGCGGCGCGACCAGGGGATGCATGCCACATTCCTGGGGCAGCAGGTTGCCCTTCCGCGTATTGCAGGAGCTGCAGGCCGTTACCACGTTGGCCCACTCGTTGTCTCCCCCGCGCGAGAGCGGAATCAGATGATCCCGGGTCAGGCACTCACGGTGGCGGAGCTCGCCCTGTCCACGGTGGCAGTACTGGCACCGATAGCCGTCGCGAGCGAAGAGGAATGTATTGGTGACTTGACGGCGAAAGCGGCGGGGCACATGTACGAATTTGACGAGGCGGATGATGGCTGGTTTGGGCAGCGTGAGTCGTTCGCTTCGTATGACGTCGCCGGCGTCCGCTTCGACAATCTCGGCTTTTCCCTCGATCACCAGACGGAGGGCACGCCGCAACGGGACCATCGTCAACGGCTCAAAGGAGGCGTTTAACGCCAGACACCGCACCGTGCCGTCTCCTGAATTGCAATGGAACACGGGAGATACAAGAGAACTCGGAACTCCGGCCAAAAGCCGCCGAAGCCCTTGGAATCGTAACCCAGTCCGGTTTGCCCAGCAAGACGGGCCTGGAGCGGTAGTGCTATGTCAGCACTCGACATGTGGCCGTTTTGTCCTCCCACGCTCGAGCTGCCTGGCTACCCTGCAGAGCGGCATCAACTCCGCCGGAGCAGCAAGAAAGGGACCGGGCATGAAGGGGAGGTTATTTCACCAGCTCCTGGATCCGGGAGGCAATCTCCTCCCGGTGCCGCTGGCTGCGAGTGATCACGAGTACGGTGTCGTCGCCGGCGATGGTGCCGATGATTTCGGACCAACCCGCCTGGTCGAGCGCTTCAGTCACGGTTCCTGCGGAGCCACTTGCAGTCTTCAGCACCAGAAAGGGTCCTACCCCGTCGACGCTGACCATTAGCGTGGGAAGAACCTGGGCCAGCTCC
>DASYVW010000659.1:0-3282 GCA_035936675.1 Gemmatimonadales bacterium | reverse complement strand
CTGCCCTTGTCGGAATACCCCGCCACCGAAGGCTCCCGTTCCCAGCGCGCCTTGCACGCACTCGTCTTCCACCCCACCGATGGCCTCATCGCGGGGATGCTCGAGCTCGAAAGCAGGGCGGTCCTCGAGCGTCAGGGTGGGGAGCTCAGATTTCTTGATGTGACGACACTCCAACGGCAAACCGATGCCTCTCGAGCGCATTGAACTTTACGAGCTGACGCTTCCGCTGCTCGAGCCGTTCATCATCTCCGGCGGCACGATGGTGGAGCGACGATCGCTCGTGGTGGTATTGCACGATAAAGAGGGTCACCGTGGCTACGGCGAGTCACCACCGTTCGAGCTGCCGTTCTATTCGGAGGAGACCCTGGCGAGCGCCCGCTACCTGCTCGAGGGGGTGCTCATCCCCCGCCTGCTCGAGAGCGAGGCGGAGTCCCCCGAAGCCGTTGACGAGATCGTGCGCCGGGGCGTCCGGGGGAATCCCTTCGCCCGGGCAGCGCTGGAGACGGCTGCCTGGGATCTCGAGGCAGCGCGCCGCGGAGTCGGCCTGGCCCACCTGCTCGCCGAGCGGCTCTGCGTCGAGCCGGCTTCCACGGTGCCATGCGGTGTCGCCCTCGGCATTCCCCATGACCGCTCACTCGACACGCTCCGCCGGTGGATCGAGGAAGCGCTGACTCGCGGATATCAACGGGTCAAAATCAAGGTGGCTCCGGGCTGGGATGCGGCCGCGGTGCAGGCAGCAGGTGACGCGATGGCCGGCTCCGGCCTGCCGCTCACGGTGGACGCCAATGGGGCCTATATCTGGCCCGAGCATGAGGCCAACCTCCGTGCCATCGACCGGGCCGATCTGCTGTACTTCGAGCAGCCGCTTGCCCCCGAGGAGCTGCTCGGGCACGTGCGGCTCACTCGCGAGCTTCGGACTCCCATTTGCGTTGACGAGACCCTGCGCGATGCAACCGCCGCCGCCCAGATCGTCGAGCTCCATGGTCCACGGGTCTGGAACGTGAAGGTGCACCGGGTCGGCGGTCTCTCCGAAGTGTCCCGCATCTTCCGTATCGCCCAGAAATCCGGGGCCAGGCTCTGGGCCGGGACGATGCCCGAGTCCGGTATTGGCTCCCAGGCCGCGCTCGCCGTGGCCGCGCTGCCTGGCTTCGCCTACCCTTCGGACCTGGAGCCGAGCGCCCGATGGTTCGGTCCCGATGGCGACGTCATTCAGCTGGCCATGAGTGGAGCAGGTCGTATGGACGTGCCTTCGGTCTGCATCGAGCGCCAGCTGGACCCGGAGCGGTTCCAGGCCTCCAGCCAGCTGATTCGCTCGTGGGCTTCCACCCGGCGTTGACGGTCCCGGTACCGAGGCCTAAACTCGGTTTACCCGAAACGACCGGCCGGAGAACCCGAACATGGTGGAATACGCGCTACTGGTTGCACACAACTCCGCGAGCTTCATGAGCGGGGTAGGTAACGACGTCTTCTCGTGGGCGTCGCGGCTGGACTGGCGCATGCTCGGGTATGCCGCCGCCGGGCTTGTCCTCCTCCGGCTGGCATTCGGGGCCTTCAAGCCAACTCGCCGCTACTGAACTCCTTAATCCCTCCCGCCTCAGGCTCACGTACCGCGTGTGACCGGAGGTACAGCCCGACTCTACCCGCACTTAGCATTATTGAACCGTCACCTTTTGCGGAGACGAGTCCATGGGTTCCGGCGAAAAGCTGCGCCGCTTGGCGGGGTGGTTCTGTCTCGGAGTCGTAGCGCTGTTTGTCATCATAGGGTACTACTTCCGCAACGTTCGTTTCACGCCCCTGGCCGGCGGATTCCTGATTCTGTCCGCGGTCTTCCTGATCGAGCGTGGGCAAGAGCAAGTGGAACGCCATGGCATTCACCCGGGAACAGATACGGGAGTCGGTTGAGCGCGCAGGCGACGCCCACTGGCAGGCGCTGATCCGGCACCACGAGGACGCCTACCCGGCCAGCCGCCCGACCCCCGGCGAAGTCGCCAGGCAGGAGGCCGAGCGCCTCAACGCTATGGGCTTAGGCGACAACCCGAACCTCCGCCTGGTCGAAAGCCGGGTCGAGCAGGTTCCCCCCGCCGTCCGCATCACCCACGTGTTTGAGGATCGGACCAAGGGCAGCCGGTTCCAGACCGACCCCTTCACCGGGTACGACTGAGCCCGGATTCCTCGCCACCCTCCCTGGCCGGGGGTAGGTTTCCGGCGATGCCAGGGTACACCTTCCATCTGATCCCTCATACCCACTGGGACCGGGAATGGTATCTCCCGCAAAGCGTCTTTCTGGCGCGACTGGTTCCCGCGCTGGACGACCTGGTTCGCCGCCTCGAGTCCGAGGCCGACACCACCTTCCTGCTCGACGGCCAGACGGTACTGCTCGAGGATTACTTGCGAGTCCGCCCGGACCAG
Organism: Gemmatimonadales bacterium; assembly: GCA_035936675.1. Taxonomy (GTDB): domain Bacteria; phylum Gemmatimonadota; class Gemmatimonadetes; order Gemmatimonadales; family GWC2-71-9; genus CAVVWJ01. The sequence continues at coordinate 873 of DASYVW010000659.1, read as the reverse complement.
GAGCCTCGGCTCGGTGAGCTCGTGCGCGCCGGCCGCCTTCAAGTCGGGCCCTGGTACGTCCTGGTCGACGAGTTTATCCCCTCCGGCGAGTCGCTGATCCGGAACCTGCTCCTGGGTCAGGCCGATGCCGACCGCTTCGGCGGCCGCAGCGACGTGCTCTACTCGCCGGACGCTTTCGGCCATCCCGCGGTCTGGCCCCAGCTCGCGGGCGAATTCGGTATGCGGTACGGAGTGGTCTGGCGCGGCATTGGGGGGGAGCCGGGGCAAGAGCGCGACCTCTACCGTTGGCGCGGGCCGGACGGGCGCGATCTCCTCCTGTACCATCTTCCGCCCGACGGATACGAGGTCGGTGCGGGGCTGACTACGGACGCTGATCGGCTTTCCGACGTCTGGGCCAGCGTACGCGCCACGTTGGTACCCCGCGCCTCCACCCGGCAAGTCGCCGTGTTCGTCGGGGCCGACCACCACGCGGCCCACCCCGACATCACCGCGGTTCGCTCTCTCCTGGGCCGGCTCGAGCCCGAGAGCGAATTTCGCATCTCCCGCCTGTGCGACTTCTTCAACGCCGCGTCATCCGAAGCCGCTGGACTCCCGGTCATCTCGGGGGAGCTGCGCTGGTCGTACGGCTATACCTGGACCCTTCAGGGCGTGCACGGGACCCGGGCTCCGCTCAAGCGCCGGCATGCGCTGAGCGAGCTGGCGCTGGGCCGCATCGCCGAGCCGCTCGCTGGACTGGCTCTCGCGGCCAGAGGATCAGATCGGCGCGCCACACTCCACCATGCCTGGCGCATGCTCGTCCGCAGCCAGTTTCACGACTCGATCGCGGGAACCACGAGCGACACCGTGGCCAGGCAGGTGCAGCTCCGGCTGGAC
>DASYVW010000658.1:0-9648 GCA_035936675.1 Gemmatimonadales bacterium | reverse complement strand
CCGTGAGCCGCACGCTGACCGGGCGGGTCGAGGTGCCGAACCGCGATGGCCGACTCCGGCCCGGCATGTACGTCACCGCCCGGCTGGCGTCCGCCGCCGGAACCCGGCTGAGCGTGCCGATTGGCGCGGTCCTTCCCACCGGCACCCGCAATATCGTTTTCGTCAACCGGGGTGATGGCACCTTCGTGCCCCGGGACGTGCAGATCGGCCTGCGCAGCGATTCACTGGTCGAGATCGTGACCGGTCTCAAGGCGGGCGACGAGGTGGTCGCGTCCGCCACCTACCTGCTCGACTCGGAATCCAATCTCGCGGCCGCCATGCAGGGGCTCATGCTCCAGATGGGGATGGGGCTCAACATGGGCGGGATGGAGGCGGGGAAGCGGGGAGGCGGGGAAGCGGGGAAAGCGGGGAAAGCGGGTGAAGTGGGGAAAGCGGGGCAGGAGATGCAGGGGATGAAGATGAAGGGGGACAGCCAGCAATGATTGCCAAGCTCATCGAGCTCTCGCTCGCCCGGCGCGGCCTCGTGGCGATGGCGGCGCTCGCGCTCTTCGTAGCGGGAGCGCTGTACCTGCGTACGACGCCCGTGGACGCAATCCCCGATCTCTCCGACGTGCAGGTGATCGTCTACACCGAGTACTCGGGTCAGGCCCCCCAGGTCGTTGAAGACCAGGTAACCTATCCCCTGGTCACCGCGATGCTGGGAGTGCCGAACACCAAGGTGGTACGCGGGCAATCGATGTTCAGTACCTCCTTTGTGTACGTCATCTTCCGGGAGGGCACCGATCTCTATTGGGCTCGCTCCCGGGTGTTGGAGCGCCTCAACGCGATCCAGGCGAAGCTTCCGGCCGGTGCCAAGACCGAGCTGGGGCCGGACGCGACCGGGGTAGGCTGGGTCTATCAGTATGCTCTCGAAGGCCCGGGCCACTCGCTGGCCGATCTCCGCACCATTCAGGACTTCCAGGTTCGCTACGCCCTTCAAGGTTTGCCGGGGGTTGCGGAGGTGGCCAGCCTTGGCGGGTTCGTGCGCCAGTACCAGGTGCTCCTCGACCCGGTTCGCCTTCGGGCGTTCGGCGTCACGGCGCAGCAGATCGCCGGCGCAGTGCGCGGCGCCAATCAGGACGTCGGGGCGCGCACCATCGAGGTCGCGGGAAGCGACTACGCCATCCGGGGGCGGGGCTACTTCCGCGGAGTAGGGGATATCGCCAGCGTCGCGGTCGGCGTGGGCGCGGGGGGACGGCCGATCCGGGTCGGCGACGTGGCCCAGGTGACGATCGGGCCCGACCTCCGGATCGGCATCGCCGAGCGGAACGGTCAAGGAGAGGCGGTCGGAGGCGTCGTGGTGATGCGGGTGGGCGCCAATGCCCTCGACGTGGTGAACCGGGTGAAGGCCAAGCTCGCCGAAATCGGGCCGTCGCTTCCCGCCGGAGTCCGGGTGGTCCCCACCTACGATCGGTCGGATCTCATCCACCGTTCGATCGGTACCCTCAAGCGGACGTTGACCGAGGAGTCGATCATCGTGGCGCTGGTGTGTCTCCTGTTCCTGCTGCATGCCCGGAGCGCGCTGGTCGCGATCGCTACGCTGCCGCTGGGCATCATCGCCGCCTTGGCCGCCATACGTTGGCTCGGCATCAACGCCAACATCATGTCGCTGGGCGGGATCGCGATCGCGATCGGCGCGATGATCGATGCCGCGATCGTCATGATCGAGAACCTGCACAAGCACATCGAGCACGAGCCCGACCGGCCCCACTGGGAACGGGTACTCGCCGCGTCGAAGGAAGTCGGCCCAGCGCTCTTCATGTCGCTGCTCATCATCACCCTCTCCTTCCTTCCAGTGTTCACGCTGGAGAATCAGGAGGGCCGGCTCTTCCGGCCGCTCGCGCTCACCAAGACTTTCGCCATGGCCAGTGCTGCACTGCTCTCGGTGACGGTGGTACCCGTGCTCATGGGGTACTTCGTGAAGGGGAGGATCCGGCCGGAGGCCGCTAACCCGATAAACCGCTGGGCCGCCGCGTTGTATCGTCCGGTACTTCGGTGGGCCCTCCGCGCCCGGGTGGCCGTGGTGGTTGGGGCCGTGCTGGTCGTAGCGCTCACACTCCTGCCGTTCGGCGCTCTGGGGAGCGAGTTCATGCCGCCGCTCCGGGAGGGGAGCCTGATGTACATGCCGAACACGCTGCCGAGCATTTCGCTCACCCAGCAGCGCCGGTTGCTTCAGCTGGAGGACAGCCTGCTCATGACCTTCCCCGAGGTGGAATCGGTCTGGGGCAAGGCCGGCCGAGCCAACACCGCGACGGACTGGGCACCGATCTCGATGGTCGAGACGATCGTGAATCTCAAACCACCATCGGCATGGCGCACTGGTATGACCCAGGACGATCTGGTCGCCGAGATGGACCGCAAGCTGCGAATGATGGGTGCGGTGAACACCTGGACCATGCCGATTAAGAACCGGACCGACATGCTCTCGACCGGGATCCGCACCACGTTGGGGGTCAAGATTTACGGCCCAGACCTCCAGATCATCCAGCGCAACGGCCACGATATCGAGGGGGCCCTGTCAGGGCTCCGGGGAACCGCGAGCATCTATGCCGAACGGTCGTTCGGGGGCCGCTACCTCGACATCCGGCCGAACGCAGCAGCACTGGCGCGCTACGGACTTACCACAGGAAACGTTCAGGAGGTGCTCAGCACAGCGCTCGGGGGTGATCTGGTCACAACGATGGTGGAAGGCCGGGAGCGGTTTCCGGTGCAGGTGCGCTACGCCCGCGACTTCCGCGACTCACCAGAGGCGATCGGACAACTTCTTGTGAGCGGCGAGCGCGGCATCCAGGTGCCGCTCGCGCAGGTGGCCGACATCCAGTTCGCGCCCGGCCCGCCCATGATCCGGAGCGAGAACGGCTACCTCAACGATCTCGTCTCGATTGACGTTCGGGGCCGCGACGTCGGCGGTTACGTGGCGGAAGCCAAGGGGGTCGTCGCCCGCGAGGTGAGCATCCCGGCGGGATACCGGCTCGAGTGGAGCGGTCAGTACGAGGCGATCCAGCGGGTGAAGAGCCGGCTGGAGGTCGTGGTGCCGCTTACGCTCGCGGTCATCGCGCTGCTGTTGTACCTGACCTTCAGCAGCGTGACCGAGATGCTGATCGTCATGCTCTCACTTCCCTTTGCCCTGGTGGGAGGCGTCTGGATGATGTGGCTACTCGGGTACAACCTCTCGATCGCGGTCGCGGTCGGCTTTATCGCTCTCGCCGGCGTTGCCGCGGAGACCGGCGTGGTGATGTTGATCTATCTCGACCACGCCTGGGCGGACATCACCAAGGGCGGCCGGCGGCCGACCCGCCGCGAGCTGGTGGGCGCGATCGAATACGGCGCCGTGGCCCGGCTCCGGCCCAAGCTCATGACCGTAGCCGCGATCATGCTCGGCCTCTTGCCTGCGCTCTGGAGCCATGGGACCGGGGCCGAAGTGATGCAGCGGATCGCCGCGCCCATGGTAGGCGGGATGATCACGTCCACGATTCTCACGCTGGTGGTCATTCCCGCGGTGTACTACCTCTGGCGGCGTCGCGGGCTCGAAGGCGCCGAAGGAGCGGCGCTTTGGGCTAGGGAACCTCACGCAATAAAGGAGACTTGAGATGAGGATGTCACACTGGGCACTGTTGGTCGGCGGGCTAGCGATTGCGGGCTGCGGGGGACGAAGCGACCGGACCGAGGCGACCCGGGACACCGGCGGAATGATGGGTCGCATGGACTCCGGCGGCATGGGTATGGCCCACATGGATTCGGGCGGTATGGAAATGGGCAACATGCAGGGCATGACCATGATGTCTGGCATGCGAGCGCACATGGACTCGATGATGCGGATGTCGCCCCAGCAGATGCAGGCGATGATGGCCAGGCACCAACAGATGATGTCGAGCATGATGGATGGGATGGGCGCGGACATGCGCAACATGAAGATGTCCGGTACGCCGGAGTGGAGCGCCCTCACCGATTCGGTGAAGCAGGATCTGGCGGATCTGCCGAACCTCAAGGGTCAGCAGCTCTCGGCTCGGATGCGCGCCCACAACGATCGAGTCAAGCGGCTCATCGCGATGCACGAGAAGATGATGGCGAAATAGAGGAGGCGCACGAGAATAGCGTGCAGTTTTGCATTTTGTGCACCAGCGGTGGCCATCTGGTGCATGAATCCAGGCATTCTCGACCGCAAAGTGCATCATAATGAGCATGTCTTGCACGTTATTGTTGACAGGGGAATGCTCGAGAGTTAGGTTGGTTTGGAGATCCAGCTTTTGCCTTACACCCAGTGAACTAGTCCGGCCATGAAACTTTGCCACTCGCCAACGTTCCTCAACGCCAGCCAAGCCGCGCTGGTGATGGAAGCATCTCCTCCCGAGATGCTTATCCACCGAAACCCGCGCATCCACCCCCATGACGGAGCCCCGCGAGCGGAGATCTGAGCGACACAGTCGCACTCACGCCCCCGGGCCTCGCTGAACGAGTCCCGGGGGCGTTTCGTTTTTCGACCATCCACACCTTGCCGAGGAGCCTGGAATGCTGCGTCTTATGTGTTTTACCGGATTGGGGTTCTCCTGGGTGCTGGCCGCTGCGCCTCTCCTGGGGCAGGGCCCCGACTCCACGGCCTCGGACTCGCCTGGCGGAGGCGCCGCCCAGACATCGGGGGCTGCGGCCAGTCCCGGCTCAGATTCGACCCCGAGCTCAGAGGTCGCCCAGACAAAGCCAAACGTACTGGAGACCGCACTACCGGGCGTCAAAATCAGCGGTTACGCCGAGGCTTCCTACATTTATTCAAACGCGGCCCTATCGGGCGGCCCGGTTGTCGGCCGCTCCTTCGACCGCCTCCCCGAGTTCGCGCTCAACGTCGTGAAACTGGTGCTTGATAAGCCTTTCGCGACCGATCGGTGGAACGCCGGCTTCCACATAGACCTGCTCTTCGGGCAGAACGCGACCCTGCTACAGTCGGCCGGACTCAAGTTGGGGGACCAGGGGGACCTCGAGCAGGCCTTCGTGACCCTCAATATCCCCACTGGCAATGGCAACGGGCTGCAATTCAAGGCGGGAAAGTGGGTCACCCTGATGGGAGTCGAGGTGATCGAGGACGTATTCAACCCGAACTGGTCGGAAGGCAACCAGTTCCTGTACGTCGAGAACTTCACGGGCACAGGAATCGAGGCGGGGTATAAATGGAACAAGTACCTTGACACGCAGTTCAGAGTCTACAACGGCTGGGACGTGGTCAAGGACAACAACACCCGCAAATCCTTCATGGGCCGTCTGGGCATCGCGCCGGATGGTAACACGCTCGTTGCCATCGTGGGGTACCTCGGCCCGGAACAGGCCGCCAACAATGATGCCGACCGAAAGGGCCTGAACGTAGTCATGAACCGAAAGTTCGGGAGCAAGGTGTCGGCCTGGGGCCAGCTCGACTACGGAAAGGAAGACGCCAACGCCGCATTGCCCGATCCGACGAAGAATGCGACATGGTGGGCGGTCGGCGGATGGTTGATCTATGATTTCAGCGCAAAGGCGGGGCTCGCCTTACGGGGAGATTACCTCGACGACAAGGACGGGGCTCGCACCTCCGGTAGCCCGGTGACCGCACCCTTCCCCACGAATACGGGAAACAAGATGAGCACCGGGACGGCGACCTTGAACATCCGAGCATGGGAGGGCATGCTGGTCCGCCCCGAGATCCGGTACGATCACTCGACCATCGCCGATGCCTTCGGGAAAAAGAGCGACCAGGTCACGTTTGGATTGAGCGCAGCCTACATCTTCTAGGGCCTGGGCATGCGGGCACCACTTCTCATCTCGAGGGGGGTGCCCGTGATCCGCTGGACCTACAGCCAAAAGAACACGGGGTCTCTCTCCCCCTACGCCACCCAAGCCAACTTTCCTGAGCTCACCGACAACGGTCCTGACATCAACAGCACGGAGATCTACGGTGCGGTGACGCTGCCGGGAGTGCCGCTTTCGCCGAATCTGACCCTGTACTACGACGCGGACATCTACAAAGGGATGGTTCGGTTGGGTATCGGTGACTCATCCGGTACCGCTCGGCAAGAATAGCCTGAATCTCGGCGGTCTCATGGGGTTTACCTGGGGCGAGACCAACACCACCTCCAACCAGATTCCGCTGTATGCGAGCGAAGGAATAACCCACTTCGACTTCTCTGCCGGTCTCCCGCTGACCGTGGGTCCGGTCTCGATCACCCCCAACGCGCATTTCCAAATCACTGTGGATGACGCGACCAAGTTCACCTCGGGCACTCAGGCTGATGGCAAGACCGTGTTCACCATCGGCACGAGTGTGGCCTGGTCGAGGGACTTCGGTGGACCACCCCCTGAAGAGGAGCCTACGGATGCCCCAACGAAGGAGCCTGCTCAGTAAAGGCAACCCCGACCCCGGCCGCAGACGCCCTCAACGCCCTCGCGGACGATGATGGGTACCATGGGAAGGGCGGCTACCGGGCTAGGCTCGCCCTACTGTTGTTTCGGAGGACAAGGCGCCGCTCCATAGCTACAGAACACGCAGCAATCACCAGATTTGGGCCGAGCTACAGAGCGGCAAGCGGGGCACTCCCAGAAGTAGACGCAGGCATCCACGGGCATAGGCTCCTCAGCCTGATGCCCGCAGGTGGGGCACGTGATGGTCGTCGTTTCGATCATTCTTGCCCCACCGCGGTTAGGCTCGCTGTCCCACGCCGAGTCGCTGCAGGGTCTTGAAGTCGACAGCGCCCTGCTGACAGCACTCCGCCAATCGCCCATTCACCACGACGGCGGGCACCCGCTGTATACCGTACTGCCGGGCTTTCGCCTGGGCAGGTTTGGTCTTCATGTCGTGGACTTGGAGGTCGCAGCTTTCGCAGACGATGGCGCGAACTGCCTCCAACGCCTCATCACAAACTGAACAACCCGCGGTGAAAACTTCTACCGTACGCTTTGCCATTGCAGGCTCCTTATGGAGTACTCTCATGGGTCGCGACATCCGCACAGCAGCTTGTCGTACGGCGCTCGAGCCAAAGGTTCCAGACGGACCCCGCGAGCGTGATTGCGGCCCCGGCTAACAGGACCCTTGTGGAAGCAGGGGTGCCGAACCGAGCCGCGAGCAGTACGCCGGAGCCGACCAGCACGAGCGCGAGCGGCCCGAGGTGCCGGTGCTTACGGGTGGACCAGGCAACACTCGCGAGGCCCAGCGCCAGGAGGCCCGCCGTCAAGACCGTCAGCCCCGAATCGGTTGCTACGAATCCAACACCTATTGAAGCCAGCACGCCGGAATAGGCCGTGACGCAGGCCGCGCAGGTGAATTTCGACAGCACTGCCAACCCCAGACCGGGGAGCAGACCGGTGAAGCGGGACGAGCGTTCCGTGACGTGCATCGACTTACTCCTTTTCTGTAACTACGGCGGCGGCCGAGTCATCCAACGCTTCGATAATGGGACAGGCTACGGTGCCACCCTCGCAGTCGCAGGTTGCAACGAGGCCTCCAAGCGCTTTCCGCATGGCCTCCAACTGCCGTATTCGATGCTCGATGTCCTCAACCTTGGCGGCAGCCACTGCACGCACTTCGACGCCACGTCGCGGACTCTGTCGTAGTTCGATCAGGTCCTCAATCTCTCGGAGCGTGAAGCCGAGCTCTTGCGCCCGCTTGATGAACCGAACGAGCCTGACGGTGTCGGGATCGTAGGCGCGGTAGCCTGAGTTGCCCCGCTCGGGTTCTGGTAACAGCCCGCGCCGTTCGTAGTACCGTAAGGTCTGCACGTTGACGCCCGCCGCCGCTGCCGCTTTCCCGATCCGCATAATTCGTGACACCTCATTCACTCAGTACCACAATATGAGGCCTATACCTAAGTATAGGGTCAAGATGGCTCGCTGGGCGGTTCAAGTGGTCTACTGCGAGTGGCTTCGGCAGGAACACAAGTCTTGGCGTCGCTGGGACGAGTGCCGTGTATCACCGGATCATGGTTCCAGGGCGTATATTCCCGTGAAGGGATGCGCTGACGATGCTGATTCCTGCTGAGAACGACCTCATGTGCCGCCTCGTGCTCTTTAGTGCAATTCTATGTCTTGCGTCCGCCTGTAAGACTGACGAGATGCTGACCCCAGCGCCCCGCAATCCCGATCACGTAGACTCCTCCCAAGTTGCTCCGGGGAGCATAGGGCAAGCACCAGCGAGGGTTGCTGGATGTGTGGCCGCTCTGCTATAGTGCGCCATGAGTAAGAACGTGACGGTTGGCTGATGCAGGCACTTCATAGGGTAGGCAGGTTCCTCCTCTTCGCGGTCGCTCTCCTTAGCACACCTGGCTTTGGATTGGCTGGAGCTCAGCGGTCCCACTGCGCTACGCACGCAGCCTCGCCAATACATTCTATCGCGCTCGGGGGCGGCCATGGGCACCACGGCTTAGTGCCCTCAATCGGTCGCCCCATCCATTCGGATTGCCCGCACTGTCCCGTCACTCAGTGCGCTGCTCTCGCCCCGTGTTCAGTGTCCAGCACCTCATCAGCGTCACCCACCGTTCTCACGCTTCGTACCCCGAGCACGTGCCACCTGGGCATGGCGCGGACGAGCGTAGCGCTTCACTCCACAACCCTGCAACCCCCCACACCTCCGCCTCAAACGATCGCCTAGTCTCGCTCGCGGTTCAGCTGTTCCACGACTAGGAGATCACCAATGCGAACGCGTTTTTTGGCCGCAACCGCGGTCATCTTTGCCATTTCTATAGACTCGACGAGTGTGCTTCAGGCCCAGCACGAGCCGCACCATCCGGCGCAGCGAGACACCAGTGCCCATACCGACTCGGTGATGCAGATGCCGATGCCTGAGCAAGGAATGATGCCGGGTGTCCTTGGGGTTCCCATGACTCGCATGGGCTCAGGCACCTCGTGGTTACCCGACGCCGCCCCGATGCACGCCGTCCACTTTAGGGCAGGTTCCTGGGTTCTGATGGTCCACGGCGTCGTCTTCGGGATGTACGACAAACAGTTCGGCCGGCGGGGCGATGACCAGGTCAACAGCGTCAACTGGGGCATGTTGATGGCCACCCGATCCTTGGGCCGAGGGTCACTGGAGCTACGCGGTATGTTCAGCGCCGAGCCGTTTACGGTCGGGGCCAGGGGTTACCCGCTCCTGCTCCAATCGGGGGAATCCTACAAGGGATTGCCGCTGCATGATCGGCAACATCCCCACGATCTGTTCATGGAGCTCGCCGCGCTGTACGAGCGGCCCATCAGCCGTAACCTGGCGGTCTCGTTCTATGTGGCACCCGTGGGCGAGCCCGCGGTCGGGCCGGTGGCCTTTCCCCATCGTCCATCCGCTGCAAGCGACCCGCTGGCACCCTTGGCGCACCATTGGCAGGATGCCACCCACATCTCCTTCGGCGTCCTCACCGCGGGCCTCTTCAGCCACACGGTCAAGGTCGAGGGGTCGTTGTTCAACGGCCGGGAGCCAGACGAGAACCGCTACAATCTTGACTACAGCGGCCGCAGCTTGGACTCCTACTCCGGCCGACTCACGGTGAACCCGACTCCCAACTGGAGCCTGAGCGGCTCGTACGCTTTCCTCAAGAGTCCCGACGCGCTTCGCCCCACTGAATCACTGCACCGAGTCAATGCCGCCGTCCTGTACTCCAAGCC
>DASYVW010000657.1:0-2510 GCA_035936675.1 Gemmatimonadales bacterium | reverse complement strand
CTCGCCGAAGAGCGCCTCGGGCCGCTTGCTGCCGGTGGAGGTGAAGCCAACGATGTGATCGGTCAACGTGCCTCGCTATGACGCACCGACGCCCGCCTGCGGCGGGCTGATTGTGATCATTTGGGCTTGCGGCCCACCCGGCCCTGACGGGCCGGGCTCTTGAGTTGGCGCGGTCCTCCGGACCGCGGGCATTCCATGCCCTGGTAAGACTCTGTATCTAACGAATGGCAGTGGTATGTGACCAAGGGCCGGTGCATCCATTCGGAGCATCCGCGGTCCGGAGGACCGCGCCATTCGTGTAGCCCGGCCCGTAAGGGCCGGGTGGGCGTCCACGCCCAAATGAAATGATGTTCGGCCCGCCGCAAGGCGGGCTTCGCCGTACCCCATCAACGCAATTCCAGGCTCCCGAACCGCGATGGATCCTGCCGGTCGCCGCGGAGCCAGACCCAGCCACCGCCTCCGCTCCACACCAGCTGGCCTGCCCGCCTCATTCGGTCAGGCAGCATCTGGTTCACCAGCAGATCGAAACCGATCTCGTCGCCCGGTCGAAACGGTCCCCATTGCGGCGGTGCGATGACCACGGTCATACGGTAACCCGACTCGGTCGGTTCCCAGCCGCCACGGACCTCGCCCTCCCCTAACACCGCACCGGACACGCGTCGCGCGATCAGCCCACGGTCTTTGCTGGACGGCACGACAAGATAGCCCTGGACCACCTCATCGGGAGGCAGCCGCACATACACCTGGATGCCGTCGGCATGGATTTCGTCCGGCTCGTTGTCCAGGCGAAGTGGGGGCGCGGCCGGATCGCGCGCGACGACCTCCGGCTTCACCACCTCCACCGCCAGGTAGAGCGCCTCATCGCTCCAATTGACGACCGCGGTCGCCGAGAAATCGTCCGGGCCGGCATAGGGCTCCTCGCTCCGCCGGTACTGGTCCTCGTGATCCAGCTGAAGTGGCTCGGCAGCAGCATCGAACCCCTCCATGCTGCCGTCCAGCGCGGGAGGCTCGGCTATCGGCAGTGCCACGCCGTGAGCCACCAGCGGTCGGTCCCGCAGCACCAGTGGCTCGAATGGCTTCGGTTGCCGCCGGGTGCCTCCGAGCCGGGTGATTCCTGCGTGGCTCCGGATCTCCCAGCCTTCGACGGTCGCCACGTGATGATCCACGCCGCTCTCGGTCTCGACTTCGATGGTGTTCTCCGCTTCCCGGACTCCACGGACCGCCGACCGCCCCCTGCCCGGCTCGAGGACCGTTATGATGCGAAGGTTTCGCCCCTGGGCACGGACCAGATAGAACGGCACCAGTTCGGTTGACCCCGGAGCGCCCGGGCCCAAGGCTCGCAGAAGCTCACCCTGGTAGGCCAGATGCGCACTCAGCGCCGCTCCGGAGGGGCCACAAGCGTGAAGGACAACGTTGTCGGAATTCGCGGGACGGTAGCGCTCGACCTGGCGGACGAATTCGTCGGGGAGCTCCGCCAGTCCCCAGTTTCCCACCGGCTTCACCTCGACCCGTCCGCTCAAGTGAAGCGGTAGCTCCAGCACGTGATCCTCGGCCGCCGACAGTTGGATCACGTCGAGCAGGTAATCGGGACCGGCCACCAGGGTACGGCTCAGGTCTCCGTAACGGCCTCGGGCCCAAGCCCAGGCTCCACTTTCCTCGAAGTTTTCGCAGAAGGCGTCGCCCATCGGCTGGGAGACTCCGTCGAGCCTTGGAGCATTGTGCGCCAGGGTCGAACGATACCAGAAGAGATCCCGGGCCACGTACGAGCCGGTGCCGAAGTCCGGTAGCCAATACTCGCCTCCGGCGTGGAGCACGAGGTTGAGCCGGTCGGGATGACCGTGTCCTCCACCATATGGTCCACATTCGAGGCTGGCATAACGGTCGCCTGAGCGCAACAAGGCAAGACCTTGTCCCTCGATGAAAGCGCTACCCGGCGACCAGGCCGGCGTCTCCGCCTGCATCGTGGGTACCATCTCCAGCAGGGACCACCAGGAGAGATCGGCACGAGACCGGAGCCGGGTCGGGGCTGGCTCGCCCGCCTCGTGCAGGTATGAATCGAAGGTTTGGGCCGGCGGCGCCGGTGATTGGTAGAGTCCGCGGAGCCAGCTCCACAGATCCTTATGCTCTTCGACACCCTGGCCGAGCCGGGCGAGGCCGATCTCCCAGAGCTCGAGGTACATCGGTTGGGCGAGCGATACGCCAAAGCGCGAGTCCTTGCGGGCCGGAAAGGTGAAGTCGGGGAGCGCGGTGAGTGCCGGAGCGCGCAGCGCTGCGGCCACCCGGGCGGTGAGTCGCGGATCGTTCAGCAGATCGACTCCCGCCAAACGCGCCCATCCCAGAGCCAGTAGCTGGCCTCGAAGCGCAAAGAGGTGATAGTTGTCTCCCTCATACCACATCCCATCCTCGCCGAACCCATGCAGCAGGTGGGCGAGAATCCCAGTCTGGCCCTCGATGGCACGAGCCGCCAAGTCGCCATCCTCGAACCAGACCGCGATGCTGGCGAGCGCCGC
>DASYVW010000656.1:0-11329 GCA_035936675.1 Gemmatimonadales bacterium | reverse complement strand
ATCCGGCCAACCGGCAGAAAGGTCTCGTCGAGGTCGATGGATCCGGCCGGTTCAGCCAGGCTGGATGGCTGAGGCATCGCGTGTACTTGACTCATGCCTATGTACGCCGGCCGGCCCGCTTCGGATGCCTACTGAGATCCAAACCCGGTTTGGAGGCGTACAGGTCGTAGCTACCGGTTCTCCGCCATCTCGCCCTTCGGTCGATCGCGGTAACCCCTACACCTATTAACCACGCGTCCTAGGCTCCAGCCCGGAGCCCAGGGGAGGATTTGAAATTGAGGTTATCTCGAGCATTGACGTCCGTGCTGCTCACCACGCTCGCTGCCACCGCTGTGGGCTGCTCGTCGGGGAAAGGCGATCGGGCGGAGACCGGTCGAATCGATACTAGTGCCGCGGCAGCCGATTCCTTGTCCAGCTCGGCACCCGAGGCTCGGAACGGTCCCGCGAAGCCGAACGAGCAGATGCAGGCCGTGCTCGACCAGCTCGCCGCGCTTCATCCCAAGCCAATCACAGAGCTTTCCGCTCCCGAGGCCCGGAAGCAGCCCAGCCCGGCCGATGCGGTGAAGGCGCTGGTCAGGAAGCAGGGCAAGAGCACCGCGCCCGAGCCGGTCGGCAACGTGGTGAACCGAGTGATCCCGAGTGCCGGCGGATCGATCCCGATCCGGATCTACACCCCGAAGGGCAGCGGCCCGTTCCCGGTGGTGGTGTACTACCACGGCGGCGGATGGGTCATCGCTGACTTGGATACCTACGACGCTTCACCTCGAGCGATCACCAACATGGCCCAAGCGGTGATTGTGTCCTCGCACTACCGGCAGGGTCCGGAACACAAGTTCCCGGCCGCACATGAGGATGCCTTTGCGGCCTACCGGTGGGTCCTGAAGAACGCCAAGTCGCTCAAGGGCGACCCGTCCAAGGTGGCGGTCATGGGCGAGAGCGCCGGCGGCAACCTCGCCGCGGCGGTATCGATGATGGCCCGGGACAGTGGGGTTCAGCTCCCGGTCCATCAGGTTCTGGTCTATCCGATCGCCGGCTACGACGTGAACACGCTCTCCTACCAGGAGAACGCCGACGCCAAGCCGCTCAGCAAGCCGATGATGCAGTGGTTTTTCGAGAAGTACCTGCGTGCTCCCGCCGATGGACGGAGTCCCCTGATCGACCTGGTGCATGCCGACCTTTCCGGGCTGCCCGCGGCCACGGTGATCACGGCGCAGATCGACCCCCTCCGCTCCGAGGGAAATGAGCTGGCCGACCGGCTCAAGGACGCCGGAGTGCAGGTGGACTACCAGAACTACGAGGGCGTGACCCACGAGTTCTTCGGGATGGGGGCGGTGGTGAACGAGGCCAAGCAGGCCGAGCAGCAGGCTGCCGATGGACTCCGGAAGGGGTTTGGCCGGGAGATCTGACGTGAGCCGTCGGTCGTAACCCTTGGAGTATCAGCAGCGACCTGGTGCGGAAGCGAAGTTTGTTTTCATCCTTGACTGAGGAGCGGTAACAACATGGAGCTGAACTTTCTCGACGGGTTAGCCCGCTCGACGAGCCGGAGGAACTTCCTCCAATGGTCCGGTATCACCATCGCGGTTGCCGCCGTCGGTTGCAGCGATAACAACACTGGCCCCTCCCCCGCGACCACCGTGGATCTCGGAAGCGGGGACACCGGAATCCTGAACTATGCCTACGCGCTGGAGCAGCTCGAGGCGGCGTTCTACACCCAGGTGGTCGCCAGCTTCTACGCCGGCGCGAGCGCCGGCGAGCAGACGATCCTCACGGACATCAAGAGCCATGAGGTGATTCACCGCGACTTCCTCAAGGCCGCGCTCGGCAGCGCCGCCATCGCCGACCTGGCGGTGGACTTCACCAGCATCACCTTCACCGACCGCTCCAGCGTGCTCGGCGCAGCGAAAGCCTTCGAAGATCTTGGGGTGTCTGCATATAACGGCGCCGGCAAGCTACTCACCAATCCCGACTACCTCGTGCTGGCCGGGAAGATTGTCTCAGTGGAAGCCCGGCATGCCGCGGCGATTCGCGACCTGCTTCAGGCCAACTCGTTCGCCGGCAGCGATGTGGTGAATGCCAACGGTCTGGACCAGGCGAAGGCGCCAAGCGAGGTCCTCACCGCAGCCGACGTCTACATCACGACCACCGTCACCGCCAACAATCTGCCGACCACCTGAGGAGCCACGACTACATGAAAGCCAAGACCATTCTCGGCTCCCTGGACGCCGATCTCACCGCGCAGGTCGTTTCCCGACGCGGCGCGCTGGCCAAGAGCGGCAAGATGGCCGGTGCGCTGGCGCTAGCATCCATGCCGGTTGCGTTCGGGCTAATGGCCAAGAGCGCCTTCGCCCAGGCGGGGGGGCTGCCGCAGGGCATCATCGACGTGCTCAACTTCGCGCTCACCCTCGAGTACCTGGAGGACGAGTTCTACCGGAGCGGGCTCAATGCGGGAGTCATTCCAGCGGACGCTCTTCCGATCTTCCAGACCATCAGCGCTCACGAGGCAGCCCACGTTGCACTACTCACCGGCGCGATCAGCTCGGGTGGGGGGACGCCAGCCACGAAGCCCAACTTCGATTTCACCGCCGGGGGGACCTTCCCCAACCCGTTTACCGACTACCCGACGTTCCAAGCCCTTTCACAGGGCTTCGAGGACACCGGCGTCCGGGCCTACAAAGGGCAGGCGACGGCGCTGATGGCCAACGACGATATTCTGACGACGGCGCTGCAGATCCACTCGGTCGAGGCGCGGCATGCTTCGGCGGTGCGGCGGCTGAGGGGCCAGAAGGGGTGGATCACCGGGAATCAGAGCGGCATCGCGTCCGCCGCGGTTCAGCCGATCTATAATGGCGAGGAGAATACCACTCAGGGAGTTCCTGGGATCGACACGGCCCAGTTCGGCACTGCCGATAGTGCGTCCGAGGCGTTTGATGAGCCGCTCACGAAGGATCAGGTGCTCGCGATCGCCACTCCTTTCATCGTTGCTTAGGCGGGTGAAGCAGGCAGGTCTAGCGTAGCCGTAGAGTTTCGGATAGGAAACGAGCCGAGGTAGAGCCGTCTAGACGGTCTTAGCTAGACAGCTTTACCTCGACTTCTTTCCCTCGACTTGATGCCCTCGAGCCGGGCCAACCGCTCTTCGAGAGCCGAAACGCGTCCTCGCTGCACCATGGCGTAGACACCGACCGCCACGAGTGCGATGATGACCACACCGGCGACCACCCACCCATAGGCGAGCGGGCGGTGGAAGCCATGGTGCACCAGCAGCACCCCCGCCAGGCCTGCAGCGACAGCCCATCCGGCCCAGCGATCCGCGCCGCCCCACCGCGCGCGCGCGCGTGGATCGTTCCGCGCCCGGGCAAGAAGCCGTTCGCGGAGCTGGCCCTTTCGGGCGGGCTGCATCGGCTGCGACGGCAGCGTGAGTGCTAGCGCGGCGACGGCCCCGCGGTACTCCTCGAGTCGCCGGGCGCACTCGGTACACTCGCCCGCATGGGCCAGCACCCGGTCGAGATCCTCGCCCTCGAGCATCTCCAGCGCGGTCGCTGGGAGCATCTCGTCCGCTTCCTGATGGCTTGGTGTCTGGTTCATAGCATCTCGTCCCGTAGGAATCCAAGACGTTGGCGGAGCTTCTCCATGGCCAGCCGGATCCGGGTCTTCACCGTCCCCAGCGGCTGGGCGGTCTGGGCCGCAATCTCCGAGTGCGAGAGGCCGCCGAAGAAGGCCAACTCGAGCGCTTGCCGCTGCTCCGAGGGAAGTGCGCCAATCGCCTCGACCAACGCGGCCGAATGCTCGCCTCGTTCGGGCAAGGCTGTGGTGCCGGACTCACGGTCCATCGCCTCATCGAGCAGGGCGCCCGCCGTCGAAGGCGCGGCGGTCCAGATTGCCGTGCGTCGGTGGGCCCGAAGCCGGTCGAGTGCGCGGCTTCGAGCGATCATGACCAGCCAGGTCGAGGCGGCCGAGCGAGCGCCGTCATACCGGGCAGCGGTGCGCCACGCCTGCCAGAAGGTCTCCTCCACCACGTCCTCGGCCTCATCCGCATCCTTCAGGATCCAGTAGGCGACGGTGTGCACCCGGTCGACCCACCGGTCGTACAGCGCCGCCAAAGCCGACTCATCCCCATCGGCCATGCGACGAAGGAGCGCGGCATCCGGGTCTAGGGCCACGTCTGCCCGGCTGACGTTGTGTGCAGTGGAAGGGGGCGGAGTCCGCCGCTGGTCGGTCGTCATTCTATACGAGCACATGCCGCAGGTGGATTGGTGTCGAGACTTGAGGCCAACTTAACACCGGCCATGGGCCGCACGCGTGATATTCGATTGGAGAGATCCAGTCTTCATCCGGTGACGTAGCATTTAATCTCCCTCACAGCCCGATTCTCCGATCTGGCGCAGCCCAGCGCCGAGCCGTACCGTTGCTGTATCCCGTCATGGCTTCCAACGACCGACTCCGGGCTCCCGACCGTCTCCTAGAAACCGAGACCGGTGGCCCATTTTTTCTCCGAAAGCGCAGTTCGTCCGAAGGCCTCCGAAGATGTCCTGCGCGAGGCCTCCCGGAGACTCGGGGTGCTGTGCCTCCTCAGCGCGTCGGTCTGGGCGGCGAACTCCCTGCTGCTCAACTTCGTGTACGCCGTACCGGGCACCGTGCCGGCCGACCGGGTGGCCTCGTACTGGAAGTGGCGGACTCTGTACGATCTGATCATCACCGCCAACGTCCTGGTTTCACTGGGCCTCTTCTGGTTTACCCGCCGCCGCCGGCACAGCCCGCAGTTCGTTCTCGACCTGGCCTTGGTGTACGAGGTGTTCACCGCGTTCTCGGTCGGGGTGCTCGATTACGCCGAACAAGGTCCGACCGAGGGTGTATCGTGGATCGCGGTCATCATCCTGTTGTTCGCCCCGATGGTACCCAGCACGCCGCGGAAGACACTCGTCGCGGCGCTGCTGGCCGCCTCGATGGGCCCGGTAGGCGCGCTCATCTGGAAGGGTCTCGGGGTCGAGCCGCTCAGCACGCGCCAGATTCTGCTTCTCTCCATCCCCAATTACCTCTGCGCGGCAGTGGCGCCGGTTGTCTCCCACATCATCACCCGTCTGGGGCGAGAGGTCCGCGAAGCGCGCGAGATGGGGAGCTATCTTCTGGGCGACCTCATTGCCCGGGGCGGCATGGGCGAGGTGTGGCAGGCTACCCATCGCTTCCTGGTCCGGCCTGCCGCGATCAAGCTGATCAAGCCCGACGCCCTGGGAGCCGGCAACCCGGAAAATGCCGACGTCCTGGTGCAGCGGTTCCGGCGCGAGGCCAGGGCAGTAGCCGCGTTCCACTCGTCCCACACGATCCAGCTCTATGACTTCGGCGTGGCGCGTGACGGCACCTTCTACTACGTCATGGAGCTGCTCAACGGGATGGACCTCCAGACGCTGGTATCGCGACACGGCCCCTTGCCGCCGGCGCGGGCGATCTACCTGCTCCAACAGATCTGCGAGTCCCTGGGCGAGGCGCACGACCGCGGCCTGATCCACCGCGACGTCAAGCCGGCCAACATCCAGGTCTGCCGCCTGGGGCGAGACTGTGACTTCGTGAAGGTGCTCGACTTCGGACTGGTGAAGCGGGCTCCGGGCGAGAAATCCGACGTCGATCTCACCACGCCGAACATGCTGACCGGCACGCCTGCGTATCTCTCCCCGGAAAGTGCGCTGGGAGAGCCGGTGGACCAGCGCACCGACATCTACTCGCTGGGCTGCGTGGCCTACTGGATGCTGACCGGGCGCCAGGTGTTCGAGGCCGACGGCGTCCTTCAGATGGTGGCTCGTCATATTCAAACGGTGCCTGAGCCGCCATCCCAACACAGTCCGTCTCCGATTCCTCACCGGCTGGAAGAGCTGGTCCTCGCCTGCCTGGCCAAGCGCCCGCAGGAGCGCCCATCCAATGCCTGGGAGCTGGCCGACCAGCTGGCCGGGTGCGAGGTGGACTCGCCCTGGACCCGGGAGGACGCCAGGCAGTGGTGGCATACGCGGCTCAATCCCGAGCCGGCGGTGACCCTCTGACCGACCGCAGGCTGCTCGAGGCCGAGATCGGCGCCTCACCGGCGGACTCAACGCCGGTGAGCCGGCAGGGCCTGCCCGAGGACCCGTATCTCTCGCCGGAAAGCGCGCTGGGAGAGCCGGTGGACCAGCGCACGGACATCTACGCGCTGGGTTGCGTGGCCTACTGGATGCTGACGGGTCGCTACGTGTTCACCGGCAACAGCCCAATGCAGATCGTGGCCCGGCACGTGAACATGGCGCCGGCTCCGCCCTCGACGCACAGCGCCTTCGATGTGTCTCCTGGCCTCGACCAGCTGGTGCTCTCGTGCCTGAACAAGAAGCCCTCAGACCGTCCCACCACGGCGCGGGAGCTATGTGAGCGGCTCGGTGAGTGCGATGTCGAGACGGCGTGGACCCGGGAGGATGCCAGGGCATGGTGGGAGACACGGATGGAGCCGGAGTCGGCGGTGACCTTCGACGACTAAACCCTAGCGAGGAAGCAAGTCCTGCCGGCTGTAGAGCACGCCATTGTGTACCACGAAATGCACTCGTCGCGCGTTCCCGATGTCGGTCGTTGGGTCCGCGTCGAACACCACGAGATCGGCCCGTTTCCCAGTCTCAACCGATCCAACCTCTTTATCCAGCGCCATGGCCCTAGCGGCGACGATCGTAGCCGACGCGAACACCGCCTTCGCCGGCATGCCTGCCTGCTGCATCGCCTCCATCTCGGCATAGACACTGGGGCCGTGGGCGGTGCCCGGGTTCCCGGCGTCGGTGCCCATCGCGATGGGAATGCCGGCCTCATACATCCGCCTCAGGTTGCCGGCAGCGGTGGAGCGGAGCGCCGCACCCGGGCCGCCCCAGAAGGCGGCGCCCTTCGCGCGCAGGCTGTCCGGCAGTATCGTCTCCAGCTTGCTACGGGTAGCGTGGTCAACGCAGTCGAGCGGGTACCGTTTTGCCGGAGAGCGTGCCAGGAACACGTCGGCATAGCCGTCCAGCACCGTGAGGGTCGGGATCACGATGGTGCCGGCCCGTTTGACCGCCGCGACGAATGCAGCGTCCACGGTATCGCTGAACACATCGTGCACCAGCACCGCTGCACCCGCCTCCACTGCGTCCTTGGCCGAGTGGAGTTCGGTGGCGTGGACCACGAGGCGGAGGCCGGCCTTCCGAGTCTCATCGGCGGCGGCCATCAGCATCGCCTTGGCGTGCGCTCGGAGTGAATCCGGCACCTCGATGTACCAGACCTTGATCGCCTCCGCCCCTGCGGCGCGATGCGCTCTGACCGCCGCTCGCACCGTCGAGTCGTCCTGCATGAAGACGAACTGTCCCATCATCTGGGAATCAACGGTGATCGTGGCCAGTAATGGACCGGTAGCGACCACCCTGGGCGCGTACGTGGCAGCTCGGGTCCTTCGGGCGAGACTGTAGGTCCAGGGAAATCCTCCGACATCGAAGACGCTGGTTACGCCGCTGCAGAGGTTCGCCCGATGAAACAGCTCGGGATGAGCCTCGAGCGATTGGATGACCGAGTCATAGGGATATTGGGCCCGGAGATCGATCGCGTCCGGCCGACCGTCCACCCAGCCGGTTTGGGAATAGTGCACGTGCGCGTCGATCAGGCCGGGGCCGACGTAGCCGCCACCGACGTCGATGGCCTTGGAACCAGGGGGGCGAGGGCAGGCGGTAGCCGTTCCGGCGCATGCGATATGGCCATCCCGGACGACGACGTTAGCCTCGGGAATGGGCCGGGCACCTGGGTTGATGAGGGTGCCGTGCTGGAGAGTCAGGGACGGTGTCCCATTCCCCATCGCGCCGCCGGTCCCGGGTGTGGCGGCCGGATGGCAGGCCAGGGAGAGCACCATGCTGAGGCTAAGGAGTAGCTCGCTCCACCTCATCGGGTGAGCCAGCTCGCGAAGGCCAGCCACGCGGGTGTCCCCGAGATCATCAGCCGCAGCGGCTGTGAGGCCACGATCAGCAGCCCGCCCCAGATGGTGGCGGGATGAATCCTCCTGCGGGTGACGAGATCATAGACCAGCATCACCACGATAAAGAGGTCGGTCAGGCCGAAGAACGTCGGCGGGCCCGGCGGGAGCATAGGGAAATGCAGCCGGGCGATCGGTGCGCTCGTGAGCGCGATCATCCCCAAGGTCATCAGCCGCTTGTGAGCCTCGAGCCGGCGGCGGAAGTAGAGCGCCGCGCCCACCAGAATCGCGAACACCAGCATGTCGAACAGCGGGATCGCCAGGAAGGAGAGACCCGAGACGCCGGGGATCGGCGCCGCGCCGCCCTTAACCCGGAGGATGGCGGTCGTGGTGCCCAGGACGACGACGATCGCGGCCAGCACGGCCCCGGCGACGCCCATCCGGCGGTGGATGTAGGTCTTGCCGGCGGCAACGAGGGTGGTCTGGGCCAGGAAGAACAGGACCCAGGTGGTGAACACCAGGCCATGCAGGTGGAGGAGACGGCTCAGCCCCGGGGTGCCGTAGTATGCCTTGAGGAAGTAGGTCCGGGAGAAGCCGACGAAGACGGTGATCGCGATGGCAATCGCCATCCCCACGTAGAACCGCCGAGTCCGCTGTTTGGTGCGGATAGCCGCCGTGCTCACCGCCATGGTGATCTCCTTCGCTCAACCCATGATGTCGAAGAGTGGCCGCCAGCGGCGGTTGAAGAGGCGCCAGATGTTCCACTCACCGGCCGGAAGCGGCTCGTAGGGATCGTAGACCAGATAGAGCGACCCCATCCGAACCACGACGACGCGTCGCGGCGGATCGTTCGGCTCGCCGTAGAGCCGGGCTGCCCGCCGGCAGGTCTTCTCCTGCCGAACCAGGAGCACCCGCGATGAATCGAAGGGAGAAATGCCCAACCCCTTGAGCGATTTCGTGCCGGCGAACTCCCTGGCCCGGGCGAGCACCGCTCCGGTCTCCGCGGAATCGGTGACGCAGGCAGATTCACCGGCGCGGCGGAACCCGCGCGGGCGACAGTTGTACTTGTTGCGGTAGTCGTCGTTGGAGTCCTGGAGCCACACCTGGACGGTATCGGAATATCCTGGCCGCAGATCCAGAGTATCAACGAATCGGCCATAACCGATTCCTCGCAGAGCCAGCACGTTCGGGCCCGCCGTGTCGGCGTCCAGCACGCGGATTCGGGTGGAGGTCTCGGGTGTGATGGCTCGGATGTTTGGGAGCGGCTGTGTGACGGGCACGAGATCGGCCTGAATGAATGGAGGGCGGCCGGCTTCACCCAGCACCTCGAGGATCAGGATCATCCGGGACTTGCCTGCCGACGCGAGCTCAGGCTCCAGAACCTGCGACAGGCCCCGCCTGGGCTCACACTCGGGTGCCGGTGGGAAGCGGGCGGCCCAGTCCTGGGCCGGAGCCGGCTCCAGCACGCTCACAAGGAGCCCACCGGCGAGCATGAAGCGAGCGATCACTGGTTGATCAGCCTCCACTCCCTTCTTCCTCTTCCAGATGCAGCCTGTGGATGATCCGGTGTAGCACCGGGGCCAAGGCCACGGCTGCGGCCCCAATGAAGACCAATCCCGCATACAGCGCGTATGCCGCCGCGAAGAGCTTGCCGGCCGTGCCCCGAATCGCTCCGATGGGTCCCTGGCCGCCGAGCAGCATCGCGGCGTTCAAGAGCGCGTCCAGACCCGGTTGTCCGGCCAGCCAGTGGAATCCCGCTACACCGATGGCGAGGGAGACTCCCAGTAAGGCGGCGGCGTAGCCTGCATACGTCATCAGGTGTCGTTTGAACTGCTTCCAGGGAAGCAGCAGGCGCGCTCGACGCTGAGCCATATTACTTCTCGTATCCTTTCACCTTGAGATCGGCCAGGACATCAGCCGCCGCACGCTGGCCGGTCTCCACCGCGCCGTTGAGATAGCCCTGCGAGTCGATCGAGGTGTGCTCGCCG
Source organism: Gemmatimonadales bacterium (assembly GCA_035936675.1). Classification (GTDB taxonomy): domain Bacteria; phylum Gemmatimonadota; class Gemmatimonadetes; order Gemmatimonadales; family GWC2-71-9; genus CAVVWJ01. The sequence continues at coordinate 1,411 of DASYVW010000656.1, read as the reverse complement.
CAGAAGTGACAGTTGTTGGAGCGCAGGTACTCCGAGCCGGCGAAACGGGTGTACTGCCCCACCCGCCAGTAGGAGTAGGCGCCATGGGTCCATGGGTTGCTCGGCCAGTAGTCCATCGTCGCCTTGCCGTTCCACTTGTCGCGCAGTTTCGGGAGCACCGGCTCGATCTGGTTCAGGAACCGCTGGGCGGCCTGATCCGCGCTCAGACCACTCTGGCTCCGGGTGGTGTCGCCGCCGGTGTAGTTCACCAGGATGCCGGAGGTGCCGCCCTGTGCCCGGGTCACCTCCCAGGTGTCCTGGTATCCGGTGTCGGCGTAGCTATCGCCGTTGTTGCCCAGGGTGCGCCAGTGCCGGTTGGTGAATTGCAGGTGCACCTTGGCGTTGGCGCCGATGGGCATTTCCTTGATCGCGAACGTCTTCGGTTCCACGAACCCCGCCTTGCTGTAGTCCACCTCGCGGAGCTTGGAGAAGGGCAGGGCGAGCACCACCTGGTCCGCGGTGACGCTCCGCCTGGTGCGCCCGGTACCGAAGGTCAGCGTATAGCGGCCGTCCGAGTTGCGCACGATCGCCGACAGCGCGGCGTCGGTCTCGATCTGCCCGTCCACCGCCTGCGCCAGCCGGCTTACGATCTGATCGTTCCCGCCCCGGACATGATACTTCTCGTTGGACGGGCCGAAGATCCGGAACTGCCCCGGGCCCGAGTAGCCCAGCAGATACAGCAGGTTGAGCGAGCTCTGGTCGCCGATCTCGGCGCCATACTCGATGTTGTAGGCGACGTCGAGCAGCTGGCCCAGCGGAGAGGCATGCCCGCCCGGGACTCGGCTGTTGATCCAGTCCAGGATCGACATGTGATCGAGGTTGAATCCGGCCGCCGTGAAGTTGTCGAACGTGGTGGGGTAGCTCGCGGCGCTCAGGTCGGCGTGCATCGCCTGCCATATCTGCTTCACCGCGTCGGTAGTCTCGGCGAAGGTCTGCCGGGCGCCGCCGAAGTAGTAGAACGGCTCGGTGCCGTTCTGCTCGGCGGCGAGCAGGTTGTCGAGATTGAGGCCCAGCTGCTGGGCCAGCTGGCGGATCTCGGTGTGGGACTGGTCGATCAGCTCGCCCCCGTGCTCGGCGATCTGACCCTCGTTGAAGGCGCCGCGCAGCGACCAGCAGCGGCCACCCAGCCGGGTGTTGCCCTCGTAGACGGTGGCGATCACCCCAGCCTGCTTGAGCCGATAGGCGCAGGTGAGGCCGGCCAGGCCGGCGCCCACGATGGCGATGCGCGGCGTGGTGATCACCCGGAACCGGCGCATTACGTCGGGCAACCCGGTGAGGGCGACGCCCGCCAGGGTCCCGGCCTCGAGAAACTCGCGCCGGCTGATGAGGTCGCGGGACTGCTGCTCGAGAATGGCGTCTATCGGCTTTCCAG
>DASYVW010000655.1:0-5453 GCA_035936675.1 Gemmatimonadales bacterium | reverse complement strand
GCACCCCGGATATCCTCGGCACTGGCAACGCCGCCGCTGACGATGACGCGGGCACCGGTGGCCAGTAACGCCACCGCGCCGGCCAGGTCGGGGCCGCCGAGCATCCCGTCGCGTCCGATATCGGTGTAGATCACCGTGTCTATGCCATCTGCCACGACCCGCCGAGCCAGCTCCTCGGCGCCCTCGGTGGACGTCTCCGTCCAGCCGCGCAGCGCGACCTTGCCTTCGCGGGTATCGATCCCAACCGCGAGCCGGTCGGAGCCCGTCGCGTTGACTGCCGAGGCGACGAAGCTGGGATCCACGGCGGCGGCCGTGCCGATCACGACCCGGGCCACACCGAGGTCCAGACCGGCGCGCACGAGCTCGAGCGTCCGGAACCCGCCACCGAGCTGAAGCCGCACGCGGGAGCCCACCCGATTGACGATTTGGGCGACTGCCGGAAGGTTATCGCCAGTGCCCAGAGCACGATCCAGGTCTACCACATGGATCCAGCTCGCACCTTGTTGGACAAAGCGCTCGGCGACCGCGACGGGGTCATCCCCATAAACAGTTTGCCGCGTCACCTCGCCCTGACTCAGGCGAACGACGCGGCCGGATCGAATATCGATGGAAGGGAAGAGATCCACTACAGGCGCGCTACGGCAACCACCGCGTTGGGGAATCAGCCGTCTGACCGGCGAGCGCCGGCACCGATGAAGTTGCCTGCCGGAGCAGCACGAGAAGGCGGTCCCGTTCCTGCTCGAACCCACCTCGTTGGGCGGCCTCGACCGGGGTCCCGTTCCCCAGCTGGACGTTGCGCGAGTCCCTGGCCACCCCGTTCACCCGGAATTCGTAGTGGAGGTGGGGTCCCGTGGCCAGTCCGGTGGAGCCGACGTATCCGATGGTCTGTCCCTGCTGGACCCGGACCCCCCGGCGAATGTTGCGGGCGAAGCCGCGCAGATGTCCGTACCGGGTAATGATCCCGTTCAGGTGGCGCAGCTCGATGAGGTTGCCATAGCCGCCGGCGCGGCCGGCCCGAAGCACAACGCCGTCGCCCGCCGCCATGACCGGTGTGCCCGGCGCAGCCGCGTAGTCGGTGCCCTCGTGCCGGCGAGTCAGCCCGAGCACCGGATGAAATCGGGCACTGGCGAACCGGGAGGAGATCCGGCGGAACTCCACCGGAGCACGCAGGAACGCCCGTCGTAGTGAATTGCCTTCGCTATCGTAGTACAGCGCCGTGCGGCCGTCTCCGCCCCCAAAACGAAAGGCGGTCAGACTCTTTCCCGAGATGGTGAGATCGCTCGCGAGCACCCGCCCCACTCGAACTTCTCCATCCTCCGAGACCATGCGCTCATAGACGACCTGAAACCGGTCGCCGGGCCGGATGTCACGAGTAAAGTCGATTGCCCAGGCATAGACGTCGGCCAGGTCCCACGCCATCCGCCGCCGATTGACGCCATCGAGTTGCTCATCGCTCACGCCCGCGTCCAACGCCTCGTACAGCGAGTTGTCGATCGCCCCTTCAATTCGCGCCTCCTCCGACCGCCACCGGATCGGCTGCGCCTCCGTATTCCAGCCCTGCGACGCGCGGTTGAACGTGACTCGCTGCTCGGGAGAAGTGCGCACCATGATGCGGGTGGGAGCGGTGTCTCCCTCGTGGCGGAGAAAGCTGAACACCAACCCGGGCCGAAGCCGTCGTGGGTCGAGCGAGAGCGCAGGGTCCAGCCGATGGAAGTCGATACCGGCGATTTTGTGGCGAGCGAACAGATCGGACAGCGTCTCGCCCAGGTGAAGGGTGTCTACGATCTGGGTGAACCTGACGGGAGGGACGACCGCGGCCGGCGCCACCGTTGCGGTGCCCAACCGATGCCATGGCCATTGGCCGCTCAACCCGAGAAACGCAGCGGCCGCAAAGACGAGCGTCGCGGCCGGCAGTCCAAACTTTCGCATCAGTCCATCTGCCGTCGGATGAAGGTCGGAATCTCCATCTCAGGGACGGATTCTGCCGGTGTGCCCTGAGCCGGAGTCTGGTGGATTCGTGGCTGGGCCCGCGTGATCACCGGGGTTGCCGGCTGCGGAGTGGAGGGTCGCTGTCTCTGCGAGGGGAAATTGATTACACCGCTCGCGCCCGAGACCCGGCCGACGGGTTGATCGGCGACAGCGGGCCGGTCGAATCCGGTGGCGATCACCGTGACCCGGACCTCCCCATGCATGGCAGGATCGCTGCCGGCGCCGAAGATGATTTCGGCATCGTCGCCCACCGCATCGTGGATGATATCGTTGATCTGGGTGGTCTCGCCCAGGGTCAGATCGTCGCCGCCGATGATGTTGATGAGGACACCCATGGCGCCTGCGATGGAGATGTTGTCGAGCAAAGGGCTTGAGATAGCCTGCTGGGCCGCTTCCAGCGCGCGATTTTCGCCGCGTCCGATGCCGGTGCCCATCAGCGCGGCCCCGCCGTTTTGCATGACGGTCCGGACGTCGGCAAAGTCCACGTTGATGATGCCGGTCGAGGTGATCAGGCTGGCGATACCCTGGGTTGCATGCAGCAGGACCTCATCCGCCTTCTTCAGCGCCTCCTGGAAGGGAATTCCCTTCCCCACCACGGCCAGCAGGCGCTCGTTCGGCACCACGATCATAGTATCGACGTTTTTGCGCATTTCATTAATGCCGCCCTCCGCCTGCTTCATCCGCCGCCGCCCCTCGAACAGGAAGGGCTTGGTGACGATTCCGACCGTGAGAGCCCCGGCCTCCCGTGCCATCTGGGCCACCACCGGCGCGGCGCCCGTGCCGGTCCCACCACCCATGCCGCAGGTCACGAAGACCATGTCCGCGCCCTGAACCGCGTGCAGCACCTCATCGCGGTTCTCTTCGATCGCCTGCCGGCCGATCTCGGGCCGGGCGCCGGCGCCGAGCCCGCGGGTGAGCTTGCGTCCGATCTGGATCTTGACGTCGGACTTCGACATTGCGAGCGCCTGCGAGTCGGTGTTGACGGAAATAAACTCGACGCCGCCCAACTGATCCTCGATCATCCGATTGACGGCGTTACCGCCGCCACCACCAACGCCCACCACCTTCATCCGCGCGGTCAGCGCCGCACCCTCTTCGAGCTCAAAGATCATGTCATGTTTCCTCGGGCTGCCTCAGAAGAAGTCCTGGAGCCACCGTCGCACTGGAGCAAGCATTTTCTCGACCGCCGGTGACTTCCGCCCACCCGGGCCTAACCCTCCGCTCACCGCCACCTGCCTGGCACCGTAGAGCACCAGGCCGGCAGGTACCGCCATCCGGGGCGACTCGACACTGTCAGCCAAGCCGCGCAACCGCTGTCCCGGCACGCCGCATCGCGCCGGCATCGCGAACACCTCGCGAGCCAGCTCCACGATGCCGGGTGCCAGAGCTCCCCCACCTGTGATGATGACGCCGGCCGGCAAGCGCTGATGATACCCAGCCCGCGTGATCTCGTCGAGCGCATACTCGAGCACTTCCTGGAGCCGCATGTGCATGACGTGGGCGAGCACCCGTCGCTGGGCATTGCGAGCCCCCTGCCCTGGCGTGCTGGGCAGCTCGAACACGTCACTCTCCGGCACCAGCGGCTCGAAGGCCGCACCGTATCGCTCCTTCAGCCGCTCGGCATCGTGCTGGGTTACTTGCAGACCGTGGACGATGTCGGCCGTGACGTGTCCCCCGGCACAGGGCAGCGATCCGGTGTGGCGGATCTTGCCGCTGTGGAAGATCGACACGTTGGTCGAGCCACCGCCCAATTCGACGATGGCACACCCAAGCTCGATTTCGTCCGGCGTGAGGACCGCCAGGGAGGCCGCCAGCGGCTCGAGAACAAACTCCGCGACGTGGTATCCGGCCCGCTCCACGCACTTCCGCATATTCTGGAGGACGCTCGACAGCACCGTCACCAGATAGACCTCGGCCTCGAGGCGGGACCCGGTCATCCCGATCGGCTCACTGATGCCGCCCTGCTGGTCGATCAGATAGTCCTGGGGGATGGCGTGCAGCAGCTCGTGGTCGCGCCCGAAGCTCACGCTGCTCGCCATGTCGTTCACCCGGGCGACGTCGCTGGTGCGAATTTCGTCCCCGGTCACCGACACCATGCCATGGGACGTGCGACCCGCTACGTGTTCCCCGGCCAAGCCGCAGTAGATCGAGCCGACCTCGACGCCGGCCATACGCTGGGCGCTCTTCATCGCCTTATCGAGTGCCCGGGTAGTCTCCTCGATGTCGCGAACCACTCCGCGCCGGATGCCGGCGCTGCGCTCCACACCCAGTCCGAGGATCTTCGCACCGGGATCCCGCGCATCACCCGTAACCTCGGCGATCACCGCGACCGCCTTCGTCGTGCCGAGATCCAAGGCGGCGACGAGCCGCTGGGGCTGCTGGCTCATACTCCCGCCCGACGGACGATAACCTGGCCCGCGAAGCGTCCATCGAGCTCCCGATAGTTTCGCCCTTGCCGGGCGAGATCCTGCGCGACCGCCATCACCGCTCGTATATCCTCCGCCGTCGCCGCCGGGCCCAACCAGAGCCTGCGTCCGTCGAGATCGAGTATCACGTCGTCCTGTACCCGCCAGGCAGCCCTGATCCGGGCAAACAGCACGGGGTCGTTCACCTGCACGCTCGCCAGAACTCGGGCCACCACGCGATCGGGAGTCGCCGCGATCGGGAGATCGGGAGCAGATGCCGCGGGATCGAACGGCAGTACTTTGCCGCTCGAGTCGAGCAGCGCCATACCTGATGCCCGGGGCGTGAGCGCCACCGGCACTGCTTCTACTAGCGCGATCTCCAGTGTTCCCGGCAGCCGGCGCCGGAGCTCCGCTGACTCGATGCCGGGCACGGCCCTCAGTCGGCGGTCAGCGCCCGCCAGGTCATCGAACACACTGGACTGGGAGTCCAGCTCCAGGGCCGACATCACCTTGGCTGGAGCAAGATACTGAAGTCCGGCGATTTCCACCCGCCGAATCCGGAAGAATTCGAGCCGGCCCAGCAGTTTCGGCCCGCCATACCAGATCACGCCAATGGCCGCGAGCCCGCCGAGCAGCTGCAGAACAAGCCGAACGCGCGGATGGCCGAGGCCGACCCGGCTCAGGCGGCGCTCAACCAACGGACCAGCTCGGGTGCCACCCGAGTGATATCACCGGCGCCAAGAGTGAGGACGACGTCGCCGGCTCTGAGCGCGCGGTAGACGGTCTTCCCAACCTCGGTCCGTGTCGGCTCGAAACGAGCATCCGCCCCGGCCCGCGTCGCAGCGTCTGCCACCTGCCGACCACTGACCCCGGCGATCGGCTGCTCGCGCGCGGCGTAGACCTCGGTGACGATCACCAGGTCGGCGGCCGCGAGCGCTTCACCCATTGCCTGACCGTGCGCGGCGGTGCGGGAGTAGAGATGAGGCTGAAACACGGCCACCAGGCGTCTCCCGGGAAAGGCCTGCCGCGCCGCCGCGAGCGTCGCCGCCAGTTCGGACG
>DASYVW010000654.1:0-1946 GCA_035936675.1 Gemmatimonadales bacterium | reverse complement strand
ACCAGATGGCGACAATCATCGAACATAAGAGCGGACCGAACCTGATCGTCCGCTTCATTTGGTGGCTGTTCATCGGGTGGTGGGCGTCCGGCATCGTCGTGGTTGTGGCTTGGGTGGCGCTCATCACGGTCATCGGGATCCCGTTGGGCGTCTGGCTGATCAACCGTTTGCCGTCCGTGCTAACGCTCCGGCCTCGATCTCGCACCTGGAGTCTCGGCCAGGACGACGAGGGTCACACGGTCATTTCCGAGGCCGGCCGGCGGAGCCTGTCAAGCCCGGTGAGACACCAGCGTTCCGAGATCAGGCTTGCGGCACCTCCTTCGCGGGTCGGTTAATCCAGACCTCGGCAGGGACGGACTCGGGCCGGGGTGGACCCTTAACGAAGCGTTCGGGGTGGGCGGCGTAGGCGTCGGCGAGGACACCGGCGCGGGCCTGGAGCAGTCGGTCCGTCCGACCGTGATGAACGTCGGCCGGGGTGAACATGGCGATCCCGCTATGGCGGTGCTCGCCGTTGTACCAGGCGAAGAAGTCGGCGCAGAAGGCCCGGGCGTCCTCGATCGAGCCGAACCGCTCGGGAAAGCCCGGTCGGTACTTGAGCGTCTTGAACTGGGCCTCCGAATACGGGTTGTCGTCGCTGACATGGGGCCGGGAGTGGCTCTTGGCGACGCCGAGATCGGCAAGCAAGAGGGCGACCGGCTTGGAGCGCATGGATGAACCCCGGTCGGCATGGACGGTCAGGGTGCCCGGTCCGATCCGCTGCTTGGCGCAGGTCGCCTCGATGAGCCGCTGCGCGAGGATCGCGCTCTCGCGATGGGCGACCATCCAGCCCGGGACGTAGCGAGAAAAGACGTCGAGGATCACGTACAGCTGGTAGGTCGTCCACGTGGCCGGACCCTTGAGCTTGGTGATGTCCCAGCTCCACAGCTCGTTGGGTCCGGTGGCGAGCAGCTCGGGCTTGGCATAGGCGGGATGGCGGAGCACGTCGCGCCGCTCGCGGACCTCGTCGGCCCCCGCCAGGATCCGATACATCGTCCGCTCCGAGGCGTGGTACGTCCCCTCGTCGAGGAGCGTGGCGTAGGTCGCGGCCGGGGAGGCGTCGACGAACCGATCGGAATGGAGAACCTCGAGGACCGTCGCCCGCTCGGTCTCGGTGAGCGCCCGGGCCGGGCTCGGTCGGGGTGCCGGCGGTCCGAGCCGCGGACCCCTGGTGCGGCGATAGTGGGTCGCCCGCGATACGGCGAGCGCGGCACAGGCGGCGCTCGTGCCCACGACCGGGGCGAGTTCGGTCACGCCCGTCGCGATCATCGCTCGGGCTTCGGCTCGGCGCCCTCGAGAGACAGTTCCCGCAAGAGCGCCGAGACGTTTCCCTGGACGGCGATCACCTTCTCGGCTCGGGTGAGCCGCGCTTCGAGGCGGCCGACCTTGTCGCGCAGCCGCTCGTTCTCGGCGACGAGCGGATCGGCGGGTCGTGGGCCTCTCGATCGGCCCAGGGCCTCGAGGCCGCCCAGGGCGCGGAGCCGGCGCCACTCGGTGATGTGGCTGCTGTACAGGCCCTCGCGGCGGATGATCGCGCCCTTCGCGCCGGGTGCGGTCGCGCGGTCGAGCTCGTCGAGGATGGCCACCTTGTACGCCGCGCCGAAGCGTCGGCGGGTCGGTCGCTCCCTGACCTCCGGATCGGGGATCGTGTCCATCGGCCAAGGATGCACGCCCGGCCTCGGGAGTGCCGCTGAGATCGCCATGTCGGGGGAACCTCCGTTCCCGCCCTCGTTCAGTAATCAGAGAAGGCGGGGCGTCTCACCCGATGTTGGCAGAGAGGGCGGGGCCACGAAGTACAAGACGCTTCCCCATCTGGGAGCTGCCCTCTTCTACGGCATCGCCCTAAACCACCCGTTCCACAACGGCAACAAGCGGACGGCGTTGCTCTCATTGGTCTGGCTGCTCGACAA
>DASYVW010000653.1:0-2311 GCA_035936675.1 Gemmatimonadales bacterium | reverse complement strand
CGGAGCTGGTAAGTTCCTATTTAGAAGGCCGACCCCTCCCTGCCGAGCTCGATCGGGCGACTTTCGTGCGGCTGGGGCGGGAACTGATGGATACCGTCGAGCGCGATCTGGCGGGGGGCTGATGCGGATCGATCGCCTGCGCCTGCAGAACTTCCGCCAGCATGAGAACACCGAGATCGAGTTTGGTCCCGGTCTCACCGGCATCATCGGTCCCAATGGCGCCGGCAAGACCACGCTCCTCGAGGCGATCGCCTGGGCCATGTATGGAATGCCGGCGGCGCGGGGGAGTCGGGAGACGCTTCGACGCCGTGGCGCGTCGCCGAAGGCCAGAGTGGCGGTGGAACTCGACTTCACCCTCGGCGCTCATCAATATCGCATCGTGCGTTCCCTCAACAATGCAGAGCTCTACCAGGATGGGGATCCCTCGGCCATCGCCAACAGCATCGGCGCGGTCACCGAGCGGGTAACCCGACTCCTGGCCATGACTCGCGAGCAGTTCTTCAACACCTACTTCACCGGGCAGAAGGAGCTCGCCGTCATGGCGGCGATGAGCGCGCCCGAGCGGGCCCAGTTTCTCTCCCAGGTCCTCGGCTACGAGCGGCTCCGCATCGGGCAGGAGCGCTTGAAGGAAAGGCGATCGTCATTGCGCGCCCGGCTGGAAGGACTCCGGGCGGGACTCCCTGACGGGGCGGAGTTGGATGCTGCCAGGAAGCAGGCCGACGACCGTCTGGAGGCCGCCGGAAGAGCAGAGACGGCTGCCGCCACCGCCAGCGAAGCCGCGGAGCAGCGCCTGGCTGCCATCCGTCCCCAGTGGGAGAACCTGCAGCACCTGCGCGAGGCGGCAATGGCCCTCGAGGCGGAGATCAAGCTCGCCGACCAGAAGGCCGTTGCGACATCGGAGCGCCTTGCGCGGCTCGAGCACGAGGCCGCCGAGGCCGCTTCGGCGCGGCAGAAGCTCGATGAGGTTCGCCGGCGTCTCACCCCGCTTCCCACTCTCCGGGAGGAGGCGCAAGCGCTTGAACGTCAGGCCGAGGCGTACGCTGCCCGCAAGAGCTACCAGGCCCAGCTGGAGGAAGTTCGGGCACATCTCGCCTCCGTCCAAGAACGGATCTCTCGGGTACCCTCGAAGCAGCTTCTCGACGAGGCGCTCGAGCGGGTCAACGCTGGGCGCGCATCGCTTACGGCTGCCAGTCTGGAGTCGGAGGAGCAGCGAACCGTCTGGGTTCGCGATGCTCAGGATGCCAAAACCAAGCGGCAGGGGCTCCTTGATCACTACCAGGAGCTGAAGGAACAGCGCCAGCGAATCGTGAAGGCGGGCGTCGAGGGAGTCTGTCCCACCTGTGCCCGCCCTCTTGGTGTGGAGTATGCCAAGGTGCTGGAGCTGCTCGACCGCCAGATCGAGGAGGTTCGCTCCAACGGCAACTTCTACAAGCAGCGAATCGACCAGCTGCAGCAGGAGCCCGCGCCGCTCGCGGACGTCGATCAGCGGAAGCTTGCCCTGGAACGAGAACTCTCCGAGGCCACCGCACAGGTGGGACGACTCCACGCCCAGGCCCATGAGGCCGGTCCGCTACGGGAGGAGCAGAAGCGGCTGCTGCTACGCGTCGCCGAGCTGGAAGGGGCTCTCGAGGGGCTGGCCGATTCTTACGACCAGGCCCGGCATGAGGCGGTGATTCGCGAGACCCGGACGCTCGAGCCGCTCGCCCTGCAGGCAGAGCGGTTTCGGGTCGTGGCGGAACGAAGCGAGGCCGTCGCCCTGGAGCTTCAAGGCGCGCGGGCCGCCGTGGCCGAGATCGCCGGGGCCATCGCCGACCTGAGGACCCGCCTGGGGGGTCTCGGATACAGCGAGACGACGTTCAAGAACTTTCGGGACGCTGAGCAGGCGGCGGAGCGTGCCCGCCGCGAAGCGGAGCTGGCCCTGGTGCGCGCGAAGGCCGAACATAGTGCCGCGGTCGAGGCAGTGGAGGCGGTCATTCGGCGCCAGGCGGAGCGGGACGAACGGGAGCGGGCGGCCACCGAGACCGCCGGGGCGCTTGCACTGCACCAAGAGCTGGACCGCGCGCTGACCGATCTGCGCGACGATCTCAATGCGAGCCTGCGTCCCGATCTGTCCGACCTTGCGTCCGGTTTCCTCAGCGACCTTACTCATGGGCGCTATGTTGAGCTGGAGCTCGACGAGGACTATTCCGCGACGGTGCTTGATGATGGTGATCCCCAGACCGTCATCTCGGGTGGGGAGGAGGACGTAGCCAATCTTGCGTTCCGGTTGGCGATCAGTCAGATGATCGCTGAGCTGGCTGGGCAGCCCCTG
>DASYVW010000652.1:0-5131 GCA_035936675.1 Gemmatimonadales bacterium | reverse complement strand
GGTCGACCGCCTCGTCGGCAACAATGGGGATGAGCCGGTCAACCAGGGGAAGGCGGATCTCCCGCCCGATCAGGCCGCGATAGCGTTCATCGTCGGGATGGACCGCCACCGCCGTATCGCCCAGCATCGTCTCCGGCCGGGTCGTCGCGACCGTGACCTGCCCGCTCCCATCGGCCAAGGGATACCGGAGGTGCCAGAGGTGGCCGTCCACCTCCTCCTTCTCCACTTCTTCATTGGATAGCGCGGTCAGGCAGCGGGGGCACCAGTTGATGATGTAGTGGCCACGGTAGACCAAGCCTTCCTCGTAGAGGCGAACGAACGTCTCCCGTACCGCCCGGGAGAGTCCCTCATCCAGGGTGAAGTAGGTGTGAGACCAGTCGGCCGAGCTGCCAATCGCCTTCAGCTGCTCGAGAATGGCCGCGCCTGTCTCGCGCACGTGGGTCCAGACGCGTTCGACGAACGCATCTCGCCCCAGGTCGAACCGGGTAAGGCCCTCCTCGGCCAGCTCCCGCTCGACCACGTTCTGGGTGGCGATGCCGGCGTGATCGGTGCCAGGGAGCCAGAGTGCCCGGCGGCCGCGCATGCGCTCGAAGCGGATCAGCACGTCCTGCACTGTATTGTTGAGCCCGTGTCCCATGTGCAGAACCGCCGTCACATTGGGCGGAGGCATCATGATCACATATGGCTGGCCTGATCCGGATGCGTGGCTATCGGGAGAGAAGAGTCCGCGCTCGGTCCACCACTGGTACAGCTCGGACTCGATCGATGATGGATTGTATTGCGGAGCGAGCGGCTCGGTCATGCGCTCTGGTCGGTGACCCGCTTACCGTCGGGGATGATCCGGTCGTCCTCGCCGCGCACGAGAATACTGTTGATGACGGTATCGATCCCGGCCACGGCGCGGGCCACCCGAGCGGCCAGGGTGCGAGCCGGACGATCGGTGACCCAGCCGCGGAGCTCGACCGTTCCGCGGCTCACGGCCACCACTTCGATGCTGAACCCGGCCAGACGCGGCTCCGCGTGGAGCGCGGCGTCCACCGCCCGCGCGGATCCGGCCGGAGTGAGCCGCCCGTGTGCGGCCTGTCCCAGTCGGCGCGCGACCTGTTGCACCCGGGGCCGGGTAACCCCGCCCATCCACTCGCTCAGCACGAAACCGGCCAACAGGCCGGTCCCTACGCCGAAAGTGGTCCAAAGAACGATCTGGGCGCCACTTAATTCTTCGTCTCGTCGCACGCGGAGTCCTCTTACAGAAGAAAACCTACTCCGATTAAGTTAACCTCTCTCCGGTATGAACGCAGGCATATTTTCCCACTCGGGGAATCAATTATGGAGAATGATCAGGTGACGCTGGCCGGGTCCGAACTGGTACGCTGGGTGGTGGTTGTCGTGCTCGTGATCGCCGGCATCGGGCTCTTTATTTACTTCGCCCCGTCAACGAAGCCTGCCCTCCCGCCATCGGTCGAAGAATCGCCTCGGTGACCACGGTCCGCGTGACCCTCCCCGACGGGAGCCAGCGTGAGGCACCCACCGGCACGACCCCCCGGCAGATCGCCGAGGGGATCGGGCCCGGCCTGGCTCGGGCCGCGCTGGCAGCGCGGGTCAACAACGAGATCCAGGACCTGGACCGCCCCATCGAGTCGGATGCATCGGTAGCCATACTGACAGACAAGGATCCCGAGGCGCTCCAGCTGCTGCGGCATTCCGCGGCGCACATCCTGGCTACCGCCGTGCGCGAGCTCTTTCCCAATGCCGGAATCGGGTTCGGCCCGCCGATCGAGGACGGTTTCTACTACGACTTTCAGGTGGACCGCCCCTTCACCCCCGAAGACCTCCAACGCCTCGAAGCCAAGATGGCCGAAGTGGCGTCGCGGGACTTTCCGTTCGTGCGGGAGGTGGTGGATCGGCCTGAAGCGCGGCGCCGCTTTGCCGACGATCCCCTCAAGCTCGAGCGCATCGCCGAGCTGGGCGATGACGAGACGATCACGGTGTACACCGATGGTCCCTTCGTGGATCTCTGCCGGGGACCTCACGTTCCCCGCACTGGCCGGCTCAAGCACTTCAAGCTGCTGCACGCCGCCGGCGCCTATTGGCGAGGCGACGAAAAGCGGCAGATGCTCCAGCGGATCTATGGCACAGCCTGGTTCAAGAAGGAAGACCTCGACGCCTACCTCCACCGGCTGGAGGAGGCCCGCCGCCGCGACCACCGCGTGCTCGGCAAACAGCTCGATCTGTTCTCGATCCAGGAGGTGGTGGGTCCCGGGCTGGTCTTCTGGCACCCCAAGGGAGCCATGATCAAGTGGCTGCTGACCCGGGCCGTCGAGGACGACAACATCCGGAGCGGCTACGATCTGGTGTCCACCCCGAACATCACCCGGGAGGAGCTGTTCAAGATCTCGGGCCACCTTCCTTTATATGAGGCCAATCAGTACCCCCCGATGGCCGCGGGGCACGAGGAGGCGGAGGACATCCGCTACCGGGTGAAGCCGATGAACTGCCCGATGCACGCCCTGATCTACAAGAGCGCGCAGCGCAGCTATCGCGACCTCCCGGTACGTCTGTCGGAGGTGGCCAACGTCTATCGCAACGAGCGCTCGGGCGTGCTGCACGGGCTCCTTCGGGTGCGGGGGCTCTCGATGGACGATGCCCACATCTTCTGCACCCCCGACCAGGTCGAGGACGAGATCTTTCTCTGCCTGGGCCAGGTGGACCGCCTGGTGCGGGAGACGTTCGGCTTCGAGCTCGACTTCGAGGTCTCGACCCGGCCGCCCGAGCGCTTAGGGGACGATGCGACCTGGGAGCGCGCCGAAGCCATGCTCAAGCGTGCGCTCGAGCGAAAGGGAATTCCCTATACGGTGGACGATGGGGGCGGGGCATTCTACGGCCCGAAGATCGACATCAAGTTCCGGGACGCCATCGGCCGGCTGTGGCAGGGACCGACTATTCAGCTGGACTTCAACCTGCCGGAGCGCTTCCAACTCGAGTACACCGGCCCCGACAACAAGCCGCACCGGCCGGTGATGATCCACCGCGCAATCTACGGGACCCTCGAACGGTTCATCGGGAATCTGATCGAGCATTTCGCTGGCGCGTTCCCCGTGTGGCTCGCTCCGGAACAGGTGCGGGTGATTCCCATCTCCGATGCCCAGGCTGATGCCGCTCGCCAGGTCGCCGGGCGCCTCAAGGCGGCCGGGCTTCGGGCGCACGTGGACGACCGGAATGAGACCCTCAACTATCGGATTCGGGAAGGCGAGGTGCAGAAGATCCCCTACATGGCGGTCGTCGGTCAGCGTGAGGCCGAGTCGGACAGCCTGGCACTCCGGGTGCGTGGGGTGGGGAAGAAGCAGGAGGTGATGACGGTGGAGGCGTTCCTGGCGCGGATCGGGGAAGAAGTACGAACCCGCGCGATGATCCCATAAGGTTGTCACCCTGAGCGAAGCGAGGGGGCCGGAACTCGGTGGCTTGACAGAACGCGGCAATCCGGTCCCCTCGGTCGCTTCGCTCCCTCAGGGTGACAATCCTTCCCACGTTCAAGGTGACAAACCCGGATTTCCCGGGTAATTTCCCGCCCAGCGAACCCAAACCGGATCAGTACCTCGTGAGTGATAGCAAGACCCCAGTCATCGTCTCCGCTGTCCGCACCCCGATTGGCCGCTATCTCGGCGGTCTCTCCTCGTTCACCGCTCCCCAGCTTGGCGCCATGGTCATCCGCGACGCGGTCACCCGTGCGGGCGTGGATCCGTCCGAGGTTGAAGAGGTCATCATGGGGCAAGTGGTCCAGGGAGGATCGGGCCAGGCTCCGGCCAGGCAGGCGCTCGTCCATGCTGGACTCCCTCCCTCGATTCCCGCGCTCACCATCAACAAGGTCTGCGGTTCCGGTCTCAAGGCGGTGATGCTCGCGTCCCAAGCGATCAAGGCGGGCGACGCCGAGTGTATCGTCGCGGGGGGCCAGGAGGCGATGTCCAACGCTCCGCACTACGTCTATGGTATGCGGGCCGGGATCAAGGCCGGCAACCAGACTATGGTGGACGGCATGATTCACGATGGACTGTGGGACTCGTTCGGCTGCTGTCATATGGGGGAGTATGCCGAGTACACCGCCGAAAAGGCCGGTGTGAGCCGGGCCGACCAGGACGCGTTCGCTTACGACAGCCATCGGAAGGCCGTCGCCGCGGCCGACGCCGGGAAGTTCAAGGCCGAGATCCTGCCGGTGCAGGCACCCGGGAAGGGCGGTCACACGACAGTGTCCGCCGACGAGTCGCCTCGGCGGGATACCACGGCGGAGACTCTGGCCAAGCTGAAGCCCGCGTTCCGGAAGGACGGCGGGACGGTCACTGCCGGCAACGCGCCCGGGTTGAACGACGGCGCGAGTGCGCTGGTCGTCACCTCACTGGCCTTTGCCCGCGCGCACGGACTCAAGCCGCTGGCCCGGGTCACGGGATACAGCACCGGCGGCAGCGAGCCCCGCGAGATCTTCTTCGCTCCGGTCCTGGCCGTGCGGGCGCTGATGGACAAGGCCGGCACCAAGATCGGCGACTACGACCTGATCGAGGCCAACGAGGCCTTCGCGGTTCAGGCCCTGGCCGATGGCCGTGAGTTGGGGTGGGACTGGGATCGGGTGAACGTGCACGGCGGCGCGGTGGCGCTGGGACATCCGATCGGCGCGAGCGGTGCCAGGGTGCTCACGACGCTCCTGTACGCGCTGCGAGATCGCGGTGGCAGCACCGGGCTCGCCACCCTTTGCCTCGGTGGTGGTAATGCGGTTGCCCTCAGCGTGGAGCTTATCTAATGCATCGTGATGTTGACTCCACCGCTATAGGCTCGAGGCGCGCCTCGACCATACGAACCCAAGTTCTACGCCGCGTGGTACAAGCGGGCCTTGGTGCCTTCGTGGTTGCTCTATCGGCCCAGGTGGTGGTGCCGGTGTCGTTCAGCCCGGTCCCGATGACGCTCCAGCCGTTGGCGGTGCTGGTCGTGGGCGGTCTGCTGGGGGCGGCAGGTGGTGTCGCGGCGCTCGTCACCTACCTGACCTTGGGCATCCTGGGTCTCCCGGTGTTCGCCGGCGGCGCGGCGGGCGGCCTGCACCTGGTGGGTCCCACCGGGGGCTATCTGCTGGCCTTTCCGCTGGCGGCCG
>DASYVW010000651.1:0-1722 GCA_035936675.1 Gemmatimonadales bacterium | reverse complement strand
CGACCCCGACGATCAGCGTCGGCGGTTCGAGGATCAGGTCCGCCAGCGGGCGGCCGGCGACGAAGAGGCGCACAGCTATGATGCGGACTACATCCGGGCGCTCGAATATGGTATGCCCCCGGCCGGCGGGGTCGGCGTGGGTATCGACCGCCTGGTGATGATCCTTGCCGACCGGCCGTCGATCCGCGACGTGATCATCTTCCCGGCCCTGCGGCCGGAGGGGACGTGACGGGCGGACGGGCGGACGGGCGGACGGGTGGGCTAGCTCGGCTTCAAGCCGGGTGGCGCGAGTTGAAGGCGACCTTCCACTGGCCCTCGAGGCTCGAATGGCTGATCGCACGGCGCTATTTGCGAAGCCGCCGTAACTCCCGGACCGCCTCGTTGAACACGGTCATCTCCACAGGGGGGGTGGCGGTCGGCGTCACCGCTCTCATCGTGGTGCTCGGAGTAATGAACGGGCTGCGGGACGACCTCCGGGAACGGATCTTGGTGGCCAATCCTCATCTGCGGGTGTTGACGTTCGGATCGGGACTCCGGCTCGACGACTGGCAAAGCGTGATAGCCCAGATACGGAAGGAGCCGGGTGTCATCGCCGCGGCCCCCGAGGTAATCAGTCAGGCGGGCATCACGGCCGGGCAAGACTACGGCGAGGGCGTCAACCTCGTCGGCTTCGACCCGGACACCGGTACGATGTCCGTCACCTCGCTACCCGGGGCAATCACCAAAGGCGATCTGTCGTTCAAGACCAACAAGCCCGGAGTGGACGGCGGTATCCTGCTCGGGTCCCGGCTTGCCTCACGCCTCTCGGTCTACCCGGGAGATGTGGTCACCCTGGTGCCGGTTACCCAGGCGAAGGTTAACCCGGCCCTGGGCGTGGCCGTCCCGCGATTCTGGAAATTCGAGGTCACCGGCCTGTTCGACACCGGCATGTTCCAGTATGACAACCAATTTGTCGTGCTGTCGCGAGAGACCGCGCAGCGCTTCACCGGTTTGGGCAACGCCGTCTCCGGCATCGCCGTGCGGGTACATGATCCCGAGCGCGCTCCCGCCATCGGTGCTGCCCTCGAGAAGCGGCTAGGCTACCCCTATCGCGCCCTGGATTGGCAGACCCAAAACGCCAGCCTCTTCAGCGCGCTGCAGCTGGAAAAGCTCGCCATGGGGCTGATTATCTTTTTTATCATGGTCGTCGCCGCGTTCAACATCGTGGGGACGCTGACCATGGTCGTCACCGATAAGACTCGGGAGATCGGCATTCTTCGGGCGATGGGACTGACCTCCCCGGCGGTGGGGAGGGTTTTTCTGGTGCAGGGCGCCGTGATCGGCGGGGTGGGGACGGCGCTGGGGCTCGTCCTCGGTCTCTCAGTGGCCTACGTGGTGGATCGCTCGGGGTGGGTCCGGATCAACCCGGCGGTATATTTCATCGATCACCTTCCCGTCCACATCGAGTGGCTGGACGTGGCCGTCGTGGTGCTCGCGAGCCTTGCCATCGCCGTGTGCGCGACGCTGTACCCCTCGCGCTCCGCCGCCGCCCTGACCCCCGTCGACGCCATCCGCCACGAATGACGGCGATCCTCGAGGCAGCGGGCCTGCGGAAGGTCTACCGCGGCGGCGACGGCAGCCCGATCGAGGTCCTCTCCGGCGTCGAGCTTACGGTGAGCCGGGGCGAATTCGTGGCGATCGTGGGAGCCAGCGGCTCGGGAAAGAGCACGCTCCTCCACTTGC
>DASYVW010000650.1:0-5148 GCA_035936675.1 Gemmatimonadales bacterium | reverse complement strand
GGGCAAGACTATCCACCGATGGATAGAAGTCCCGCCGCATCGCCAGCTGGAACTCTTCGCTCAGCTGATCGAGCGTTCGCCCATAGGTCGCCCGAATGGCGTCCTCGAAGGTGTCGTACCGGTTCATTTCCTTGTAGATAGAGGCGACGCGCCAGTCGCCGTAGGTATCAGCGAGCCAGCGATGAATTCGCCCGCCGAGGGGATACACGATTCCGCCCGTCACATAGGTAAGCTGCCGTAGGGATGGCAGTTTCCCGCTGAAGGTGATGTCGCGGAGCACCATGTAGTCCCGCGCGTCCTCACCCCCGGACCACAGCTCTGCGAGGCCCTCGCTCCACCAAAGGGGGAAGCTGAAGCGTCCCGATCGTGGTGCCTGGTAATAGCTCTCCGACTGGAGGTCGAGTTGGAAGACGTGCACCATCTCGTGCCGCAGGGTGTGCCGGAACTCCGCGAAATTTCCCCGGAAGGGCAGCGCTACTCTGCGCTTCAGAAAGTCGGTGGCGCCGAGGAGGCCTTCGGGTGGGGTAAACGGCAGGACATTGGTCTGCTCGAAGTCGGTGTGGGAGGCGTACACGATGAGGGGAATGCGGGCGGCTACATCGTGTCCGAACTGCACCGCGAGCGTGTCGTAACTCGCTTCCGCGTACGCCAATGCCGCGGGAGCCAGCTCGGCCTCTGCGGGGTAGTAGTAGAGATCGACGTGAGGGCCCCGAATAATGCGCCAGTCGAGCTTTCGGTATTGGATCTTGTTCTGACCGAAAGCAAAGAACTGGGCGTGGAGAGGGACGGAGAGGACGGAGAGGGCGGAGAGGACGGAAAGGAGCCTACCCATGCGCTCAGCGAATAGGATTCCTGATATCAGGCCGCCCTTATTTGTCATGCTCATTCAACTCTCGCTCTCTTCATCTTCTCCATCCTCTGCGTCCTCTCCGTCATTTCCTTCGAATCGTCCGGATCACATCGCCCTGAGTGATGCGGGTCAGCGCCCCGACGTTGCCGACCGCACGCCCGAAGACAGTATAGGTCCCATCCAGGTGCGGCTGCGGAGCGAGGTTGATGAACCACTGGCTCGCACCGGTATCGGGGCCGGAGAGCGCCATCCCCAGCATCGGCTTGATGCCGTATCGGCTTCGATTGATCTCATCGCGGATCGATCCGCCCGGCCCGCCAAACCCGTCTCCCCGAGGATCTCCATCCTGCACGACGAAGTTCGGCACGACCCGGTGCCAGCGATTACCGTCGAAGAATCGCCGGTCGACCAGCCGGAGAAAGTTGGCCACGGTCAGTGGGGCCTCAGGGCCGTAGAGCTCCACCTCGAGCACGCCTCGCTGGTCGGTGTCGATCAATACATGGGGGCGGGCCACCGAGTCGGGGGTGACGACGAACCGGCGTACGACTTCACGGTAATCCTGGAGCGTGCGGCCGGTCGCGATCGGATTTGCCGGTCCCCAACGCTCGGAAGCGGCACGCCAATTGGATTCGGCCCAGCGCCGAATCAGATAGTTGGAGGGACGGGGAACGGTCGAAAGAAACTCCCGATCTGCCCGCTCCCGAGTCCGGGGGTTTCGGCCAGCGATCGCCGCGATACCGCCGAGTGCCGAGAGGGTGGCATCGGGAAACGAGTCGCGCGACGAGCGGGCGTACATACTCGCGAGCGCGGATAGATCGGCCGGATCGGCCGCACGCGCGACCGCATCGGCGGCGACGCTGCGAGTGGCTGCGTCGGGATGCGCCAGGAGCCGGCGCGAAGCGCTGAGGAGAGCGGCGTCAGGGCCCTGAACGGCAGTTGCCCAGGCCTGAAGACCCGCGGCGATGACGCGCCCGTCAGCATCGGCGATGAACCAGGGGGCTCCCTTGGCTCCGGCCAAGGCCCAGCCTTCGGCCGCGGCCGCTCGGTCCCGCCAGTCGGCACTGGATCGCCACGACAGCGAGGCGGTCCCGAACCCGCCCGGGTCGGTCCGTGCCAGTGCCAACAGTGCCTCCCGGCGGAGGGCAAAGCTTCCCTTCCCTTTCAACACGCGCCCGAGGGCCGCCGTTGCCGCAGAACCTCTCAGGTCTCCCAAGGCGGAAGCGGCCTGCACTCGCACGTTGACGTCGGGGTCGTCGACTCTCGGAGCAACGGTGGCCGAGATTGCCGAATCGTGGTAGGTCGCCAGAGAGCGGAGCGCACTGATCCGCACTCCGGGATCGTCGTCGTCAAGAGACCTCGCCAGGAGTCCGGACACCGTGGCGGGTGCCAGCTTGGCCGTGACCGCATATTCCCGAATGAGCGCACGCGCTGCCGTCGCTCGGGTTGCCGCATCCGGAGCCCGAAGTGCCGCGATCAGCTGATTGGCCGCTACAGTCGAGCGAAGCCTCCCGAGCGAGTAGATCGTGCGCCATCGGATGCTCTGCACGGTATCGTCCGCAAAGGGCACCAGGGCATCGGCGCGGGCGTCAGGGCCGAGCCGCCAGGTTTCGAGCAGCATCTGGCTGGTGGCGGCAGCGGGGTCGGTCTGGGATAGGGCCACCGTCCCTTGAAGGACGGAGGCAAAGAACTCCGCACTTCGACGACCGCCGATCTTGGCCAGCGCCGTCACCACCTCGTTGGCTGTGGCGGTGTCCAGCGGTGGCAGTCCGGTGAGGCGCTCGATCAGCGGCTGGACGGCTGCGGAGTCGCGCAGAAGGCCAAGCGCGAAGGCCGCGGCCACGCTAACCGTCGTGTCCGGTTGCTCCAGGAGCCGGAGCAGCAATGGCGTGGCCCGCAGATCACCAATCCGTCCCGCGGCGAGGGCAGCAACCCTTCGGACCACCGAATCGGGCGCCACCAGCGCTCGCTGAAAGAGTTCCGGCTGCCACTGACGGGCGTCCTCGGCGGCGAGGACAGGCGCAAGCTGCTCCACGATCGCTTCCTCCTGCCCCCACGCGATCGATGCGGGCACCAGCGCGCCGGAGAGGCAGAGGAGCAACAGCGACAGTCGGACGATCACAGTTTGATTGGATCCGGTATCGGGCGTAGGGCCGCCCGCACACGCTCGGGTAACCGAGTTAGAGCCATCCGGGTGTCGAGGGCGATCAGGCTGGTGGACGCCGTGGCCAGCAGGCGGTCTTCCGCGGCGTGCTCGACCGCGTAGCCGAAATCGACCCGGCGAGACGCCGCCTCGCGTACCCAGCAGCGGATCCGGATCGGATCATCGTAGCGGGCCGGCTGGCGATAGCGCACGGAAACCTCGCTCACGGCGAGCCGCAGGCCGCTCGCCTCGAGCTCCCGGTAGCTCATGCCACACTGCCGCAGGTGTTCGGTGCGGGCGACGTCCAGCCACACCAGATACCGGGCGTGGTACACGACCCCCATCTGATCGGTCTCCGAGTAGTTGACCCGAACCAGAGTCTCCGAGATCGGCGGGGGTTCGGTGGCCATGATTGCCTCATGGAGTTGTAGACGCTCGGGACGGCGTGATGCGACACCGCGGTACTATAGGGTCTCCGGGAAACCTACGCGGTTGCCATGATGACAGGGTGGGTCCATCTTTGGCGCCGTGCTCGGCCACACCCTCGTTGTCGTCTCCGACGCCCACCTTGGAGTGGCGCCGTCCCCGGTCGAAGAAGCCCTCCTCGACTTTCTCGACGCCGTGCCGCAGCTGGGCGATTGCCTGCTCGTCAACGGCGACCTGTTCGATTTCTGGTTCTCCTACTCCCGAGTGATCCCGCGGCGGGGGTTTCACGTGGCGGCGGCGCTGGGCCGGCTCCGGCGACGGATGCCGATCGTAATGGTCGGGGGAAACCATGACCGGTGGGATACTCACTTTTGGCAGCAGGACCTGGGGCTGCGCTTCGAACCGCTCCGGGCAACCTTCAAAATCGGGCGCCGCGGTGTGGCAGCGATTCACGGCGACGGGGTGGCCGAGCCGCGGTGGCAGGCGAGGTTGATCCATGGAATCATCCAGCATCCAGTCACGGCCGCCATCTACCGTGTACTGCACCCGGATCTCGGGCTTCGGCTCGTGGATGCGCTGAGCCCCCTGCTCGGCGATCACACCATAGATGAAGACAAGCTGGCGCTCGCCGCCGCACGACAGATCGAGTGGGCAAGGCAACTGCTGGCCGATGAGGAGTCGGTTGGGCTGGTCATCATGGGTCACACCCATCGCGCGGTGCTGACCGAGCCCATGCCAGGCCGCCAATATCTCAATCCTGGTGCGTGGTTCGACAGCTTTCGCTACGCGGTGGCTACGGAGTCAGACGCCCGGCTTTGCACGTTTGGGTAGCTCACCCCAGCGAAACCAGCTCGGCCTTTCCCAGCCGCTCGCCGATAAACCGCGACCCAACCTGCCGGAATCTGGCTTCGTCGTCGCTCACAACGAAACGGTGATGCACCTTTGCATCATGAGGGGCCTCGAGAGCCTTGTCGACAAGTATGGTTTCGAGCGCGGCAGCTGTCGCCTGTCCGCTGTCAATGAGCTGGACCTCCGGCCCCATCACTCGCTGGAGCAGTGGCTTCAGCAGGGGGTAGTGGGTGCAGCCCAGCACCAGTGAGCGGACGCACGCCTCGCGCAACTCTCGGAGATAGTCCGCTGCTACCAGCTCGGTGGCGGGATGGTCAAACCACCCTTCCTCCACGAGAGGAACGAAGAGCGGGCAGGCGCGCTGAATCACCGGCCGACCAGGCGCGAGCGCTTGGATCGCCCGGTTGTAGGCGTCACTCGCGATCGTACCGGCTGTACCAATCACCCCGATCGGCCCTTCTTCTCCAGACGCGATGGCCGCTCTTGCCCCGGGCTTGATCACACCCAGGACCGGCACCGGCGTCGCCTCCTGAAGCGCACGAAGAGCATGGGCGGTGCTAGTGTTGCAGGCCACCACTACTGCTTTCACATCTTGATCCAACAGCCAATGGAGGATTTCGAGGCTGTATCGCGTGACGGTCTCAGGGGACTTGGGGCCGTACGGCACACGGGCCGTGTCACCGAAATAAATGGTGGACTCGTGTGGCAGCCGCTCATAAATGGCCCGGGCCACGGTAAGACCGCCGATGCCCGAGTCGAAGATCCCTACTGGCGCGCGGTTCATCGCAATCGGATGGGGAGGGAGACCGAGGCACCGACACCGCCGGGGACGGCCTGGAATCGAAGATCACCGGGAAAGTCGGCAAGGTGAGCCGACACGAAG
>DASYVW010000649.1:0-1752 GCA_035936675.1 Gemmatimonadales bacterium | reverse complement strand
GCGAAGCGAAGGATCTCTCCGTGTGCCCTCTGAGAGATCCTTCGGGTCGCTTCGCTCCCTCAGGATGACATCACTTGCGTCCAGCACTGCTCAGCTACTGCTGAGGCTTCACTCGCATCCCCGACCGCGGAGTATCTACTCCTCCGACCAGAAGCAGCTCGCCGCCGGCCAGTCCCGATCTGATCTCGCGGAAGCCGCCGCTCACCGGACCAGCCTCGACCGCGCGGGATTCCAGCCGTCCATCGCGAACCAACCATACGACTGATTGACCGTTTAGTTCCCGCACCGCCGCGGACGGCAGCCGGAAGCGGGGCGTTGTTGCCGCTCGGGCTCCGGTACCGGCCACGACACGCGCAGTGTCCAGAAAATCCACTCGCGCCCCCATCTCGGGCAGGATCCGCGGATCCCGGTCCACGATGCTCACCTTCACCTGAACCGTGGCCCGCTGCCGGTCCGCGGTGGGCACGACCTGCCTCACCTGACCGCGGAAGGAGGTATCGGGGTAGGCGTCGAGCGTGATCCTGGCGGGCTGGGCGCTGGTCACCCTGGCGATGTAGGCCTCGTTCACGTCGACCTCGACCTCGAGCGTGGTCAGGTCGGCCATCGTCACCACCGCGCCGCGGGTCAGGCCGCCCCCGACCGAGGGCGCCACCACCTCGCCTATCTCGGCCTCCTTGCGCAGCACGGTCCCGGTGAAGGGGGCGCGGATCACCGTGTTCTCCAGGTTGGCCCTGGCGAAGGCGCTCGCCGCCTTAGCCGATGCGATCCGTGACTCAGCTGATTGAGCCCGCGCGGCGGCCTGCGTCGCCCGGCTCACCGTTGCATCGAACTCTTCCTGCGACACGAGCCCGGGATTCGCGGCGCGCATGGCCCGCAGCCGCGCGGCCTCACTGGCGGCCACCTCGCGTCCCGCTTGTGCCTCGGCGAGGTCGGCGCGAGAGCTGGCGAGCGCCGCCTGGGCCTGTGCCAGCTGGGCCTGGTAGTCGTCGTTCTCCAGCCGGGCTATCACTTCCCCCCGTCGGACATACGATCCTTCGCTCACCCGGAGGTCTGCGATCCGTCCTGCCAGCTTGGCCGCGACCGATGCTCTCGTGCGGGCGACCACGTAGCCGTTGGCCGTGACGCTGGCAGAGGCGTTGCCCCCACCTGACCCGCCCGCTCCCGAGGTCGGCGTCGCCACGACCACCTGGACCAGCGCCGCGCCGCCGCGCCGCAATAGCAGGAGAACGCCGCTGACTATCACCAGGGCCGCCAGGCCGAGCAGGAGATTGCGGCGCAGCGCGCGACGGAGGGTCGGCGAGGGAAGATCCCGATTGATCCGGAGCTTGGAGAGATCGGGGGGAGCGGATGGGGACGTCATCGGGGCGGAATCTAGGAGGGCGGCCCCGGAGTCTGAAGGGCCGCCCGCCGTCCGCCTATGGATTCACCGTGATGGTTCCGACCATGTTGGGGTGAATCGCGCAGTGGTACGGGTAACTGCCGGCGGTGGTGAGGGCGATCGTATAGGTCGCGTTACCGCCCAGCGGCCCCGACGCCGTGAAGGCAGCATTGTCCGAGGTGATGTTGTGGACCGTGGCGCTGCCGCTCGTGTAATCGCCACCCGTGATGTCTTTATTCACCCAGCGCACGCTGACGTTCGGGTTGCCGCCGAGTGACACCACCTTGGGGTTGGGGCTGAACGCCGTCGTGGTGAGTCCCGAGGCACCGATGACGACGTTGATGTCGTTCACCTGAACCATGGGCGGAGGTGGG
>DASYVW010000648.1:0-2561 GCA_035936675.1 Gemmatimonadales bacterium | reverse complement strand
GAACTGAAAGACATACCCGATCCGGCCGCGAAGGACAGCGAGCTCCTCGCGGTCCAGCTCGTGTACGGTGACATCATCCACCACGACCCTGCCGGCGTCGGGCTCGAGCAGTCCCACAATCAGCTTGAGGGTGACACTCTTGCCCGATCCGGAAGGCCCGATGACGACAGTATTCTGTCCATCCGGGATCTCCAACGAGAGCCCCTGGAGAACACCGCGGTCTCCGAACGATTTGGAGAGGCTCTCGAGGACGATCACAGCAGCACCAACGCCCAAAAGGCATCCAGCACCAGGATCGCTTCGCAGCCGAGCACCACGGCCCTCGTCGTAGCCTGGCCCACGCCTTCGGCGCCGCCCTTGGCATCGAGCCCGCGGAGGCATCCCATCAGCGCCACGGCCGCGCCGAAGCTGGCGCTCTTCACCAGGCCGAACCAGATGTCCTTGAACTGGTAGAAAAGCTTCAGGCCCTTGAGGAACTCGGCACTCGAGAGATCCAGCAGGTTGATCGCGGTCAGCCAGCCGGAGGTGACGCCCACCGCCACCGCGAACGCGGTGACCACCGGAAACATCAGCGCGGCGGCCAGCACCCGCGGGACCACCAGGTAGGAATAGCGGTCGTACGCCAGCGTCTCCAGAGCATCCACCTGCTCGGTGACTTTCATCGTCCCCAGCTCGGCTGCGATGCTGGCGCCCACCCGGCCGGCCAGGGCCATCCCGGTCAGCACGGGCCCGAGCTCCATCATGATCGTCTTCCCCACGAGTGCACCGACGAAGTACAGCGGAACGGTACCGGTGAAGATGTAGGAGGAGAGCAGAGAGAGGACGATGCCGGTGAAGACCGCGATGAACAGCGCGATCGGCACTGAATCGACGCCGAGGCGCCGCATCTGTCCGGTCAGGAGTGGAAGCCAGGTCCTGACGTCGGCGAAAGCGCGCCCGGCTTCGATGCTTCGGCGGCCCACATGCGAGATGAACCCTTCCCGGGTGGGAGCACGGGATGCCGCGAGGGGTGACACGTGCGGAAGTTAAGCGGGGAAGCGGGGAAGCGGGGAGGCGGGGAAGCTGTGAGACGTGCCCGAACCGATACGGTACGTTGTCCCTTCCCTGCTTCCCCGCTTTCCCACTTCCCCGCCGCTCATGCGGCGAAGCTCGCGAGCGCCCGGCCAACCTGACCCTCACGGAGCCGCTTCAGAGCACGGTCCCTCAGCTGCCGGACCCGCTCGCGGGTGACCCCCAGCATCCCGCCGATCTCCTCAAGCGTGTGTTCCCGGCCTCCGTCGAGCCCGAAGTAGAGACGAAGCACCTTGGCGTCGCGAGCGGGTAAGGTTCGCAGCGCGAGATCGATCTGCTCCGCGAGGAACCGCTCCATCGCCTGCTCCTCCGGGCCTGCCTGCTCGTCGGCGATGAAGCGGTCGAGCAGCGAGCGCTCGCCCTCCGGATCGAGCGGAGCGTCGAGCCGGACATCGGCCGTGTTGAGCGCGGCAAGCGACCGGACCACATCGACCGACAAGCCGAGGTTGGTGGCGATCTCCTCTGGAGTCGGCTCGCGGCGCAACTCCTGACGGAGGGTCTCGGACGTGCGGGTGATGCGAGAGAGATCGGCGGTACGGTTGAGCGGGACCCGGACGGTCCGGCCGTGCCGGGCCAGTGCCGCGAGGATAGACTGGCGGATCCACCACACCGCGTATGAAATGAATTTGACCCCTTGGTCGGGGTCGAATTTCCGGGCCGCGGTGAGCAGGCCCAGGTTCCCCTCGCCGATCAGGTCGCTCAGGCCCATGCCCCGGTTCTGATACTTCTTGGCCACCGAGATGACGAACCGGAGATTGCGCTTGACCAGCTCCTGCATCGCATCGGGATCGCCAGCCCGGACCAGCCGGGCGACAGCCATCTCCTGCTGAGGCGTGAGCAGGGGGGTCTTGCTGACTTCGAAGAGATACTGGTCGAGGATGTCGCGGTCGGAGTCGTACACGCCAATGTTCCTGGCGGGTCCGATGCGTCGCCGCCGGCCCGGCTTGGCCGGGAGCGACTTGGCGAGGAGCTCGGCCGCGATCAGGTCATCGGGAAGCGAGTCGTTGGAACCCTTCTCATTCATAGGTGCAAGAGTACCCTTCGATCCTGCGCGAATGGCCGCAATGCGGCCTCTGTCCTCGTTGACACTCGCTGATGCGCGGGCTACGTTTCCGTGCTGCCGCGGCGCCTGTCGAGGGCGGGACAATAGTAACGGGGGCGTAGCTCAGTTGGGAGAGCGCGTGAATGGCATTCACGAGGTCAGGGGTTCGATCCCCCTCGCCTCCATGGCTCCCCCTTCGGCCGATTTTGACCCCGAGTCGCGGGTCGTTGCGCCGCGGCGGACCGGACACTAGAATCCTCTCCGTTTCGCGGGAATAGCTCAGTTGGTAGAGCACAACCTTGCCAAGGTTGGGGTCGCGGGTTCGAGTCCCGTTTCCCGCTCTCGAGGCGGAGCTGACGCTTCGGCTCACAGTGGTACGGGCCTGACGGCCCCCGCCCTCTGATGTGAGTATCGGCGCACGTGGTCAGGTTTTAGAGGTGGCAGGCCT
>DASYVW010000647.1:0-8274 GCA_035936675.1 Gemmatimonadales bacterium | reverse complement strand
AGGAGCTGTGAAACTGTACATAATACCAGCCTGATAGGAGGAACCATGTCACTCAGGGCGGAATACGCGCTCGTCACCGGAGGCTCGCGGGGGATCGGCAGAGGCATCGCGTTGAAGCTGGCGGCCGAAGGGGTCAAGGTTGGGGTGCACTACTATCGAAACGAAAAGGCCGCGAAGGAAACGCTTACCGGTGTCCGCCAATCCGGGTCGGATGGGGTCGTGGTCCAGGCGGATGTGACCCAAGCGGATGAGGTGAGTCGGTTGTTCGATCAGATCAGGAAGCATTTCGGTCAGCTGGATATTTTCGTCAGCAACGCGCGACCCGAGGCCCCAGAGTTCTTCGCACCGCCCTCACGATCACCCTGGATCAATGGAACGCGGCGTTTCAGTCCCAAGCCACCGCGTTCCTGGTCGGCGCCCGGGAAGCGGCGAAACTCATGCGCGATGGTGGGCGCATGATCGCGATCACCTATGCCCCGGGCGGCCGGACCGGCGGCCTGCAGCGTGGGTTGCGATGGGCTCGGCGAAGGCGGCGCTGGAATCGCTGGTGCGGTACTTCGCGGTGACCCTGGCTCAGCGGGGCATCACCGTCAACGCCGTCAGTCCCGGCTGGACCGAAGACAGTGTGCTCAACTCCCTGCCCGATCCAGTGCAAACGGCCGTCCGCGACTGGCACAGGCGCGGGTGGACCCCGATGAGGCGACTGGGCACCCCGGCGGATATCGGGAACGTGGTTGCGCTACTCTGCCAGGAAGAGGCGGGATGGATCACCGGTCAGTTGATCGCCGCCGACGGGGGGAGCTCGTTAATGAATTCGGAGGTACCGCCCGAATTGCAGCTCGGGTAGCACTCGCTACAGCGTTTTCAAGAACGCGATCAACGCCATTCGATCAACCGGCGCGAGTCCGAGGAAGCGATCGCGCGCGCCGGCACCTTCCCCGCCGTGCGATTGGATCGCCTGCTCGAGCGTGGTGTCCCGACCATCGTGGAGGAAGTCGGGCTTCAGGCCTACGCCGATCAGTGGCTCGGTCCGGAACTCGGCGGGCGCCGCCTCGCCCAGACACATGTCGGCGAGCTCCGGACCCATGTCGTGCAACAGCAGATCGGTGTACGCGGACACCTCCTGGTGACTCAAGGCTGCGATGGGAGAGTCGCCGGTGCGCAGGGTGGGAATGTGGCACCCTGCGCACCCGATCTCGGCGAAGGTCTTGCGGCCGCGCTTGGCGTCCTTGCTTGCCTTCAGCGGGGTCGGTGCCGCAAGCAACCGCACGAAATCGTTGGCCCGGTCGAGCGCGGCCTGATCGATTTCGGGCTCGGCCACGGGATCGACTCCAGCCGGAATCGGCTTTCCGCCGACCGTCTCCTCGGTCAGAACCGCCGGGCTGCTGATGCCCATCTCGGCGGAGAACGCCCCGGCATTGAATTCGTCGAGCCGGGGGACGAAGCCCTTGCGGCCGAAGCGGCCCAGTCGCCCATCCACGAAATGATTGGGTCGGCCTGATATGCCGTCGCCGTTCCGGTCACCCGAATCGGCATACGAGAGAATGACCGAATCGGGCACCAGGTCCAGCAGTCCGCGTCCGAACAGCACGGGCGTGGTCCGCCGGGCCCGCGCGGTCGCGTTCGGTGGCACCGGCTCCGAGTCGATGCCGAGCGCCGCCTTCAGCGCCGGCGTCGACTTCAGCTGGAAGACAAACCCGCCCTCGGCCGCGAGCGGATCACAGAGCGGCGGATGGAATGCGGAGGCGTGCAGTTCGACCTCATCGCCCACCCCGCCCTTCACCGGATCCTCGTGGCACTCGCCGCAGCCATCGGAGTTGAACAACGGCCCGAGCCCCGTCGCCGGAGTGAAGGTGCTATCGAAGACTACTTTCCCCCGGTCGAAGCTGGCCCGCTGCTCCTTGGTCAAGCCGGGCACCGGGTCGCCCGGCTTCACCGGTTTCTGGCACGCCGCGACTGCGACGCAGAGCAGGACTGCGACGCCGACGGGCCCTCGCCCGCGGATCACTGGACCGGCTCTTGCTTGGAGTCCGACGATTCGACTTTCTCGACCCGATCCGCAACCAACCCGGTGGCGGTCATCCGGCACTCCACCCGCACGACGTCACCGGGCTTGAGATCCGCCAACGCCATTTTGGCCCCGCCGCGGACAAACCGGGTTACCGGCGACGTGCGCATGTGTACCACTCGCAGCGCGAAGCCGACGCCGATGACGAGATCGAATGACGCGGTCTTAGGCTGCACCGCCTGCACGGTGCCCTGGTAGGTGTAGGCCGCGGGCTGGGGTGAGGAGGGCGCCTGAGCCAGGAGCGAGGACAGCAGCGCAGCCGTGATGGCGAGTGCCTTCATGAGAGCCTCCCTGTTCATTAATAACTAAGCCGGCGCAGCCCAGGGACAAGGTCGTTGGGGCGCGATCAGTCACCCTTCTCATCCAAAGTCAAAGCGCGGTGGCTGACAAAGTAGCCACCGCGCTTCAGTTCCTGGACTCGGGCCGCCAGGCGGCTAAGGGCGTTTCTCCGCCGGGCTGCGGACCTTCTTCTCCTGCAACGCCGTGAGCGCAATCCCTTCCGGGAGACCTTGGGGAAATCTCGCGAAGGGCGCGAGCTCCACCCAGGTCAGCGGTGGGCTCTTCCGCTCAGGCGCACGTGACTCGCCTCCGACGGCGAGCGAGCCGCCGATCAGCCACATCGGCGCCGTAAAGATGAGGAATCCTCCATTCGAGAGTGTGGAGAGCGTCCCCAGAAGCATCCAGGCAGTTAGTCCACCCTTTTGCGCGGCGTAGGCCGTGAGCTTCCCCTTCTTCACTGTGGCGGTCGGGATCACCAGTCCCTGGTTCCCGCTCAAGACCCAGACGCTCTCGGCACTCACGGCGATCAACTCGCCATCCGTATGGCGCTCCTCCGATTCAGCGTACGTGAGCTCGATCCAGCCGCCGTAGGCCGCGGCCTGTGCCTCGGTCGGCTTCGGCAACCAACCCTTTGGCGCCGTGTTACTGGCGCACGCGGTGCAGGCAACGGCGATGCCGAGGCTCATCCAGGAGACCAGGTTATTGGCGGACATACCGGCTGTTCCAGAAGAGTCTTTCCAGCTCCGGCTCCCGTCGTTTGAAGGCGGGCGCCAGGGCTCGCACCGCGCTTGCCGGGTCGAGGAGGATCTGGGCTGCCAAAACCAGGTTCTCCTCTGCCAGCCACTCTCGCCTCATCCACTCGAGGTAGTAG
The DNA here is from genome assembly GCA_035936675.1 of Gemmatimonadales bacterium. Lineage (GTDB taxonomy): Bacteria > Gemmatimonadota > Gemmatimonadetes > Gemmatimonadales > GWC2-71-9 > CAVVWJ01. The sequence goes on along the minus strand of DASYVW010000647.1, from coordinate 5,056 downwards.
CCCCGTGACTCGAGGAACAGCTCGTACCGCTCCGGGTGAGGCGGCAGTTGGTAGCCCAGATCGTAGGCATCGCCCGGCAAGGTGACGAGTGACTTGCCGGTATCCACCAGGGCACGCAACGCGGCGGAGTCGGTCTGGCCGCCGCGCTCGACGTGGGCCGGGGGTACCCGGATCGGCAGGAGCGGCTCGCCGAGGTGGGCGAGGGCGAGATAGTCGATCCGCCACAGGCCGCGGGTGAGCTGAAGCCGGACGCGGACCAGCCGACCGTCGGTGCGTGGCAGCGGCACCACTTTGGTATCGGGAGCGAGTGGTCCGGTCTCACCTGTAGTCCCTACCGGCACCCATCCTCCTGCCGGATCCGGGACCAGTACCTCGATCCTGCCCAGCAGCCGACCGATGCCACCAACCCGTTCCCGTGCAGCATGGCCCCCGGTCGCGAGGGCAGCGAGCGCGGAAGGAGCGTAGGTACCCAGATACGCGAGCGTCTGATAGAGGAGGTAGGTACTCATCAATGACTGACGGGAGGTAATGACCAGTCCGAGCTCGCCCGAGGCGACGGAGTCGAACTCGAGATCGATGGTCTCCCGGGTGGCAAGGTCGAGGGAGTCCGCCAGGCTGGTCCGCTCCCGGCCGTCGAAGGAGGCGACCGCTTGCAAGCAGTCGCCAGCGGCACTCGTGCAACCCGCCGGTCCACGCACCTGGGTCGCCGGCCGGAACCGGCCCTCCGGAGTGATGAAGACGCGCCCGTCAGGGGGACGCGGCAAGACCAGGAGGTCCGCGTACCGGATGACGTGGGTCTCGAGGGCCTCGTTCCTGAGGTGTAATTGGAGCTCGTGTCCGGTCACCCGCGCGCGATACAGGGCGTCGACATCGACCGCCTCGAGCGCAGGGGCGACGCTCGCGGAAAACCCTTCGGCGTGCAGGAACTGCCCAGCGCCATCGTCGACGTAAAACGTCGGACACGAGCCGAAACAGGTCTTGGGATCCGCGATACAGACCGCCGTTACGGCGGCCGTGACCCCCGTCATAACAGAGAGAGCGGTGACGGCCCCGCCCCGCTGGAGGAGATTGGTCTCGAACAACGCCACCGAGTCCACCGGCAGGCGGAATTCTCCCTCACTCTCCACGGCCCTGTTGGGAGTCAGCAGCGACCCACGGCCGGTGACGAGCGTGCCCGAGGAGTCCACCTGCCAGGAATCCAGCACGTAGACGTAGCCGGTTCGGAGGTGAGCCTTCAGGTAGGGCGACTTCTGGTCGAGGGTCGAAGCCCGGGACGGCGGCACGACGGTTCGCCGCACGCGGGTGGGAGAACAGGCCAGGATGACCACGCCGAGCGCGAGCGGCGACCAGCGGGCTAGGGCGTTCAGGATCATGGCAAGACCCTGGGTGGCCCTTACCGAGATAGGGTTTCACGGGGATGCGAAGCTACAGTACGGTCAGGGGCGGGTGAGGTCAACCGTGGTGTGGCGAGGCCACCCCAAACAACGGTAGCGCACTTCGGCGCATCCGCTCAATAGAGAGAGGACGAGCGTCACAATTCCGCACGGTCATGCGTTCCTCTCTGTGGTCGCGTCCGTGCACCGGCAGCGCTGTATGCCGCCGCCGATCGCGCCGACCGGACACTGCTAACGAACTCGCGCACGATGGTGCAGCCGCGTTCCGCGGCAACCCAGCATAGGAGGTATAGTTCGCCATGAGACATTTCGCCCTCTTCACCCTGCTGTCCACGGCAGGGCTCATCGCCTGTACCAAGAGCCCCCTCGGCCCCACGCAAGCGATCACCGCCGGGACTGGGGCGGCCTCTGGAACAACGGCGGCCCCTGGAGCTGCAGCGGCCCCGGCTGGGACTTTGGCGGCTCCGGCCAGTGACGCGAGCGACTGTGAACAAACCGGGGAGAACACCGGGGAGTGCGGCACCCAGGCTGGAGACGCGACGGAGACGCCGGGTACCGAGTCGCCGGAGACTCCGGGCTCTGAGAGCCCCGAGCTACCCTAACCCCGAGCCCAGGCCGGAGCCCAAATGGTAGGTTCACGTTTAATGGCGGCGAGTGCGGCGATCGCCTTGATGACGATCGCTTCACTCAGCGCCAGCCCGCCCCCTCACGGGTGCGATGGTCCCGATGCGCCGATCAAGGCCGTCATGGACTCCGCGAAACATGCCGTCGTCATCACACTCGGTCCCTGCGTCGTCCCCGCGATGGGTACGATGGACATGCTTGGCATGTCGAAGATGGCGATGATGGGGCATGGCCCCGGCAACGAGGACGTGCGGGTGCACTTCCGGTGGCCGGCCAACGTGTGGATGCGCTCATTCGATCTGCGGCTCTTCGACAAGGATCACCAGCGCCTGAACCAGCCCACCACGATGCATCACATGGAGCTGCTCGATTTCGACCGGCGCCAGGTGCTGTATCCGATGGTGGAGCGTGTCTTCGGCATGGGTGAGGAAACCGGCAGCGCCAAGGTCCCGAAGTCCGTCGGCCTGCCGCTCGACGCCGGCATGGACATGGCGCTGTACGTGATGTGGAACAACCACACCGACACGGCCATCAAGGGCGTCACCTTCCAGCTCACGATCGATTATTCGCCGCGCAACCTGGCGCCGAAACCGACCATCGTCCTGCCCTTCAAGGCCGACGTGAACATTCATCCCGGCGCCGGTGATGCGTTCGACCTGCCGCCCGGCGGCGGCTCGCGGTCGGCGGTGTTCACGATGGAGGTCAGCGGGCGATTGCTCGCCGCCGGCGGGCATTTGCATGACTTCGGCAAGGAACTGCGCCTGGAAGACGTGGCGACCGGCAAGGTCCTCGCCCGGGTGAATGCGCAGCGCAAGCCGAACGGCGAGGTCACCGGCGTCTCTCACGCAATCTACGGCATCTTCGGGCGCGGACCGCACCTGATCGCGGGTCGGCAATACCGCCTCGTGGCGGTGTACCAGGGAAGCCCGAAGGACTCGATCCGCGGCGCGATGGGTCTGATGGGCGGGATCTTCGCACCCGACGACTACACCAAATGGCCGAAGCTCGATCGCACTAATCCGGACTATCTCATTGATCTGAACCCGAGGGGGCGAACGGCTGTGGCCGCTGCTCCGCACTAGCGTTTCCGGCTGCCGGGGGAGATCATCGCGGGATGCCCTCCTCCACAACCGCGATTGGCTGCCGGGTGAAATCCGGCTGGGCCATGACGGTGCTACTCGCCGGACCGGTTGACTCGCCGCGCGTCCTCGATCGGCGACGCATCGAGCTCAGCGACCCATCGGTCCCCGATACAATCCAGCCCTACCATGTGGGACTCCATGCCGAACGAACCGACGCCGGCGCCATTGAGCAGCTGACGCGGCTGGTCGCTCGTTGCGCCCACCAGGAGCTCGCCGGCCTGGTCCGGGCGTATCGCGCCATGGGCCATCAGCCGACGCGCATCGGCATCGTTGTCGGCAGCATCATCGATCCGGCTACGATTGCCAACCCACATATTCGGGCCCATGCCCAGGAAGGCCGACTCTTTCGCACCGTCGTCGAGGCGGCGGCGAAGGAGCTCGGCATCGCTTCCGCGGTATTGGTCGAGCGCGACCTCTACGCGACGGCGGCCCGCACGCTCGGGGGCTCGCCCGGTCGACTACAACGTGCTGCGACGGACCTGGGACGCACCGTCGGCCGTCCTTGGGCGGCCCAGGAGAAGACTGCGGTCGTGGCGGCGTGGCTTGCCCTGACGGGCTATCGAGCGACGCGGTAGCGGAGATGCGTCGCTAGCGTCATGTCGATGATTACTTTTGGCGTGGCGAATCCCCCGGTGGTTCTAAACTAGAGGTTCATACCGCCCATATATGCTCGTCAAGCGCGACGAAGATACTGACGTCCTGATCGTGGGAGCGGGTCCGACCGGGCTCATGCTGGCGAACCAACTCGGGCGGCGAGGGGTTCGTGTGGTGATCGTGGACCGGCACCCTAGTCCGTCGCTTCAGACCAGGGCCCTGGGCGTACAGGCCCGCACCCTCGAGATCTACTCCCACCTTGGCATCGTTGAGCAGGCCCTCGCGCTCGGGAAACGCACCACCGGTGCGAACATGTGGGCGGGAGGGCGGCGGACTGCGCGGGTCCCGTTGGGCGACATTGGGCGCGACATGAGTCCGTATCCATTCGTTTTGATCCTGGGCCAGGACGACAACGAACGGCTACTGGCAGAGCGCCTTCATCAATGGGGCCTGGCCGTAGAGTGGAACACCGAGCTGGTCGGGCTGGCGCAGGAAGCGGATCGGGTCACCGCCAAGCTCAAGCAACCGGACGGCACGATCCGGGAGATCAGGGCCGCGTGGGTTGCAGGCTGCGATGGCGCGCGGAGCGCAGTGCGCGAGCTGAACGGGATCGCGTTTCAGGGCGCGCCCTACGAGCACGTGTTCTTCGTTGCCGACACCCAGCTGACGGGACCGATGGTGCCGGACGAGCTCAACATCTATTTCTGGCGCGACGGATTCCATCTGTTCTTCCCGATGCGGGGGACCGATCACTGGCGGATTGTCGGCGTCGTCCCGCCAGAATTGCGTGGAAGAGATGATCTGACCCTCGACGACGTGATTCCGTCGATCCTCGACGAGGCGGGAGCCGGGGTGAGCTTGCAGGATTGCAGCTGGTTTTCCACCTATCGCATCCATCACCGGCGCGCCGAGCGCTTTCGTGACCGCCGGTGCTTCCTGCTGGGCGACGCCGCGCATATCCACAGCCCGGTGGGCGCACAAGGCATGAACACCGGCCTGCAGGATGCCTACAACCTGGCCTGGAAGCTGGCCCTCGTCGTCTCGGGCGGTGCGGGCGCGGCCTTGCTCGACTCCTACGAGGCCGAGCGTATCCCCGTCGCGCAGCGGCTACTGAGCACGACCGACCGCATGTTCTCGCTGGTGGTCTCCAACACGAAGCTTGCCGGATTATTCCGGACCCGGATCATAGCGAAGGTCCTAGCTCTGGCGATGAGGGTCGAGAGAATGCAAAGGCTCGCCTTTCGCACCATCTCCCAGACGGGCATAGCCTACCCCGACAGCCCGTTGTCGGAAACGCTGCCC
>DASYVW010000646.1:0-6625 GCA_035936675.1 Gemmatimonadales bacterium | reverse complement strand
CACGGCGTCGTCGACAAGATCTCCGAGGGAGCCTCCCGGATTTTGCACGGCGAGCTGGGTCTCGAAATGAAGGCCACCCTCCGCTTCAGTATGGCGCTTTCAGAGGCCTGCCAGAATATTGTGGAGCACGCGGGGACCAGCGGCTGGGTTGCGGTCCAGGCGTACACCTTCCGCCGCCGTCTGGGTCGCAGAGTCGTGGTCATCGCCGTGAGCGACGGAGGTGTGGGATTCCGCCGTTCGCTCGAGAGCACCCATGCCAAACGCTTCGCCGAGCGCTGGGGTGACGGCGCGGCGCTCGAGGCGGCCCTCATTCAAGGGGTGAGTCGTTTCCGCGACCCGGGGCGAGGCCAGGGCCTCGCGTTCATCAAGAGATTTCTCGACCAATGGGAGGGGAAGATCTCCATCCGCAGCGGCACTGCCCGGTTGTCCATCATCCCGCCCTGGGATGAGGACGTCCCCCTGAGCGAGAATCTGGCGTATTTTCCGGGCGCACAAGTGCAGATCATCATCCCGGCGCAGGGCGCGGAGCCGCGGTGATCCAGACGATCCGGATCGGGCATCTGCTCCGCGAGGCTGTCGCGGCGCCGTACCGCAACCTGGTCACCCGGCCCACCGGCGCTGCCGTCCGCATCCGGATAGAGGAAGCGATGGCCGGATCCACCTGCATGACCGCCCTGCTGGACTTCTCCGGAATCGAGCTGGTAGATCTGAGCTGCGCCGACGAGGTCGTCGCCAAGCTGCTTCTGGCGGTGCGAACCGCCTACTTCGTGGTTCTCCAGGGCCTACGGGAAGATCATCATGAGGCCATCGAGCATGTCCTCGTCCATCATCGCCTGGCCGTGGCCGCCATGCTGCCGGACAGCCGGGATCCGAGGCTGCTGGGGTGGGTCCGGGCCGATGCCCGGCGGGCGTTCGCCTGCGTGTGCGATCATGGTCCTCTCGCCGTGCCCGACCTCTGCGGTGTGCTGAGGTGGCCGGAGCCTCGCGGGCGTGAGGCGCTGCACGATCTCGCTGTTCACCGTCTGGTCCGCCCGATCGGCGAGTTCTATCACCCGCTGCCGACCGCATGAGCCGGTCCGGCTTCGGGTTCTCCACCACCGCCATCCACGGCACACCGCACCGCCGGCCTGACTGGGCACCGGTCGCCCCTGCCCTGCTCCAGAGCAGCACCTTCGTCAACCCGATCGGATCGGACGAGGAGGTGCTCTATAGCCGCTACGGCAACAACCCAAACCAGGTCGAGCTGGCCCGGAAGTACGCGCTGCTCGAGGGCGCGGAAGACGCCATCTTCGTGGCCAGCGGCATGGGCGCCACCGCACTCGCGCACCTTGCCATGCTCCGCCCCGGCGACCATCTGATCGCAAGCACCTGGATCTACGGCGGCACCCAGCGCCTCTTCGACGAGGAGCTGGCCCGCTTCGGCATCGAGGTCACCTATGTCAGCCCGGACCAGGTGCGGCATTGGCGCAAGTCGATGCGTAAGGCCACCCGGGCCCTCTTCGTGGAGACGCCCACCAACCCGCTCATGCGGGTCATCGACCTGGGCCCGATCTCGTACCTCGCCAAGGAGCACGGCCTGGCGCTTCTGGTGGACGCCACCTTCGCCAGCCCGATCAACTACCGGCCGCTGGAGCACGGTGCGGACGTCGTCATTACCAGCGCCACCAAGTATCTCAACGGGCACAGTGACGTGATCGCCGGCGTGGTGGCCGGCTCGAGTGCATTTGTGGAGGAGGTGAACCGCCTCATGCGGCTCTGGGGCCAGGCCATCGATCCCCACGCGGCCTGGCTCATCGACAGGGGGATGCGCACACTCGCTGTCCGCATGGAGCGTCACAACGCCAACGGCATGGCTATCGCGCAGTGGGCGGAGCAACACCCCGGCATTGCCAAGGTACACTACCCCGGCTTACCGTCGCATCCGGACCACGCGCACGCCAAGGCCGCGCTCGACGGTTTCGGCGGCATGGTGGGGCTGGAGCTCAAGGGCGGCGCCAAGGCCGCGGAGCGGCTGCTCAAACGACTCAAGTTGATCACCCATGCACCGAGCCTGGCCGGGGTGGAGACGCTCATCTCGGAGCCTCGCCTCACGTCGCACAAGAGCATCGGCCCGGAGGGCCGGGCCAAGATCGGCATCCCGGACGGGTTCCTTCGTCTGAGCTGTGGCATCGAGGACGCGGCGGACATCATCGGGGATCTGGCGCAGGCGATCGGCAAGTGATCCGCTTTTCCAACGTTTACAAAGCCTATCCCAACGGTGCGATGGCCCTGAAGGACGTGAGCTTTCACGTCTCCAAGGGCGAGTTTGTCTTCCTGACCGGCCATTCGGGCGCCGGCAAATCCACCATCATGAAGATGCTCTTCGCGGAGCAGCGGCCGAGCGGCGGTGAGGTGAGGGTCTCGGGTTACAACGTCACCACCCTCCGCCCCGACGATGTCCCGAGGCTCCGGCGCAGGCTCGGCGTCGTGTTCCAGGACTTCCGTCTTCTGGAAGACCGTACGGCCGCGGAGAACATCGCCTTTGCGCTCGAGGTGACCGGGGCGCGCACCGACACCATTGCCGCCCGGGTGATGCGGGTGCTCACCCAGGTCGGGCTCTCGTCGAAGGCCAGGGCGTATCCAAGAGAGCTCTCGGGTGGGGAACAGCAGCGGGTGGCCATCGCGCGGGCCCTGGTGAACGATCCGGCGATCCTGCTCGCCGACGAACCGACCGGGAACCTCGACGAGCGGGCCACTCGCGGCGTCTTCCAGCTGCTGCGCGACATCAACGCCGGCGGCACCGTTGTCGTCATGGCCACCCATGACCTCGACCTGGTGCGGCAGACGGCGTACCGGATCATCGAGATGCGGGACGGCAGCCTGGTGTACGACAGCGCGGTGGACGAGGCTGCCGCGGAGGCACAGTGAAGCTCCTGAGCCGCGAGGCGCTGCTTTCCTTCCGCCGGGCTCCGCTTCTGTCGGTGCTGTCGGTAACCACCATTGCTTTCTCCCTCTTCACCGTGGGACTGTTTGGTCTGGTCGCAATCAACCTGCGCGAGGCCCTCCGGGGGATCGAGGAGCGGGTCGAGATCGTGGCCTACATCCTCCGGGGCACCCCGGCGGAGACGATCGCGATTGCCACCCAGGATATTGCCGCGTTTCCCGAGGTGCAGGAGGTCAATTACGTCACCGAGGAACAGGCCCTTCAGCGCGCCCGCGCCGAGCTGGTCGAGTTCCGCGACGCGTACCGCGACCTCCAGGTGAATCCACTTCCTGCCTCGATCGAGGTGCGGCTCAAGGACGGCTATCGCGACGCGGCCAGTGCGGAGCGGGTGGCCCAGCGGCTCCAGGGGTTTGGCTTCATCGACGACGTGCGCTTCGGCCGCGAGTGGGTACAGAAGCTCGATCACCTGAGAAACCTCACCGGCCTGGTCGGCCTAGTGATCGGCATGGCGTTCGCCGCCGTGGCGGTGGTCATCATCGGGGTCACCATCCGACTCACGATCCTCCAGCGAGCGCGGGAGATCTCGATCATGCGCCTGGTCGGCGCCACCAACTGGTTCATCCGCGGCCCGTTTCTGCTCGAAGGCGCCTTGAAAGGGTTGCTCGGTGGGCTGCTATCGCTGGGGCTGTGTTACGGGGGCTACCTGTTGTTCCGGGACAAGAGCGGCGGGACCCTGGCAGGTCTCATCTTCTTCCGCCCCGAGCACATGGTGCTGATCATCGTGTTCGGCGTCATGCTCGGCCTCGGCGGCAGTCTGGTGAGCGTGGGGCGGCATCTCAGGCATGTGTAGAAGGACGGGAAGGGCGGGAAGGACGGGAGGGGGCGGTGAGACGCTAATCCGTAGCATCAGCAATTGTCTGCGTCTTATTCCTTCCCGACTTTCCCGTCTTTCCCGACTTTCCCGCCTCGGCGCGCTAACTGTACTTCTCCTTTCGCCGACCCCCGCGCACGCCCAGGGAACTCCAGATCTGGAGGAGAGTCGGCGGCGACTAGAGGAAATCCGGGCGGAGCGGGATCGCCTGCAGCGGCAGCGCGAGCGGCTTCAGGGTCAGGTGCACGACGTCAACGACGAGCTGAGCAATCTCGAGCACCAGCGGGAGTCGACCCAGAGAATCGTCATCGAGATCGAGCGGCAGATCGGGGGGCTAGCGTCCCAGCTCGACCGATCCAGCGCGGAGCTGATTCTGGCCCAGGACAATCTCGCCGAGCGGCGAGCGGTGCTCCAGCGGCGACTGGTAGACATCTACAAGCGTGGCACTCTCCACACCTTTCAGGTCCTGCTGGCCGCCGAGTCGTTCGGCGATCTTCTGAGCCGCTACAAGTATCTGTATCTCACCAGTGAGCAGGATCGCGCGCTGGTCGCCGACGTAGAGCAGCTGCGGAACCGGGTGGTGCAGCAGCGGAACAACATCCTGAACGTCCGGAGCGAGCTGGATCGGAGGCGGGAGGAGCGAGAGGCTGAGGCCAGTAAGTACTCGGCGCTGGCCTCCGAGCGGGCCAGTAAGCTGCAGAGCCTGCAGCGCTCGGCCCGCAACACCGAACGGCGGCTCACCGAGCTACAGAAAGACGAGTCGCGGCTGAATGGGCTCCTGGCCTCGCTGGAGCGGGCCCGCCGGGATGAAGCGGCCCGCGGCGCGCTCCGCGGCGGGGTAAGCGCGCCCGGCTCTATCACGACGGCGGATCTGGGCAAGCTCGACTGGCCGGTCGAGGGAACCATTGTCTATCGGTTCGGGCGGGACACCCTTCCGAGTGGCGGCGTCATTCGGTGGAACGGCGTCGGCATCGCGGCGCCGGTCGGCACGCGAGTCAAGGCAGTGGAGTCCGGCAAGGTGCGGCTGGTCGGCCAATTCGGAACCTACGGACTCACCATCGTCCTGGAGCATGGCAACGGATACTATTCCGTGTATGCCCACCTCGAGACGGCCGATGTCAAGCTGGGGGCCGCGGTCTCGAAGAGCGGGGTGATCGGGACGGTGGGGGGTCTGAATTCGGACTACGGCCCGCATCTACATTTCGAAATCAGGGGGGACAAACAGATCGCGCTGGACCCGACGATGTGGCTGCGGAGGAAGTAGGCCGGAAGGCTTACATTGCCACCCCGATCCGCTCGCCGGACTGCGCCTTCCCTTGCACCAGGGCAGCCTCGACCAGGGCAAACAGGTCGTCGGTCTGGACCGCCGAGGGGTGAGGGTAGGTCACAATGCCGGCGCTGAATCGGGGACTTTCCTCCCGGGGGTCGCCCTCGAAGGGCACCGCTGCCAGACGGTCACGGATCCGGGTGACAGACTGGCGGGCGCCACTCTGGTCGGTCTCGGGAAGGACGATGGCAAACTCGTCGACGCCATAGGGCACGACGAAATCGGGCAACCGCAGCTCCCGGCGCAGAACGCCGCCGACCTCGTGGCGCCTGCGGTCCGCGGCCTCAGCTCCTAGCCGTTCGCTCAACCCAGCCAGCTCGTCCATGCCGAGCAGGACCAGGCTGAAGCTCAGCGAATACCGCCGGGCCCGCTCGAGCTCCTCCTGGACTCGTCGGTCGAGTGCATCCTCCGTCGCATTTGGCACGGTGAGAACGGTAGCAGAGCCCGACTCGGCGCCGTTGAACGATGGAGCGCTGGCCTCGCGGATACGGGCGTGCAGACGAGCGCAGAGCTCGGGCAAGTGGATTGGAGCGGCCAGCGCATCCGCGGCTCCCTGAATCAGCGCCGTAGCGGGGCCGTCCGGATCGGAGGTGGAGAGGAGCACAATGCGGGGCGGGATCGGCGAAGCCTCGGCGCTGCCAGGCGGAATGAGATCGGTAAGGGGCGCACCGTCCACGCTGGTGAGGGTGATCAGCACCGCATCGGCCCGGAGGTCCGTGGCAGCGTCCGCGCGCTCCACGAGCTGAAAGCCGGCGCGGGTGAGCGCCCGTTCCAGCCCTGCCGGCCGGGCGGACGCATCTCCCACGAGGAGAACTTTCGGGCGGGCGGGGTGCTCCACTGCCTCCGCGCTCACGCGATAGAGGGCAGCGAATGGACCAGCGTAATCGTACAGCAGAGCGTCTGGGAGCCCATGTGTCGGTCCAGGGTGGCGTCGATAAGGCGCCAGTCAGAGGTAAGGCGATCGGTGCGACCGCAATCCAAGTGTTCACCAAGACGCCCAGCCAGTGGCGCGAGCCGGGCGTCTCATCCGAGTCATATACCACGTTCCGCCAGGAATGCGAGCGGTACCAGCTATCCTATATAGTGGGGCATGATTCGTACCTTATCAACCTCGCCTCGCCCGACCCCGTGTTAAGTAGCCGCTCCGAGGCGGCTTTCGTGGCGGAACTTCGGCGTTGCGAGGCATTCGGCATCCCACTGCTGGTGTCGCACCCGGGCAACTACATCGACCACCGGAGCGCCGGCCTGGCGCGTAACGCCGCCGCCTACACCCGTTGCCTCCAGGCGGCTCCCGGCACGGTTGTCGTGCTTCTCGAGACTACGGCGGGCTGCGGCACATCCCTGGGGAGCACCTTCGAGGATCTCGGCCTGCTGCGCAGTCTCGTCGGGGAAGAGGTCCGCCATCGGGTGGCCTTCTGCGCCGACACCTGTCATCTGTACTCGGCAGGTTACGACCTGGTGGGCGATTACGACGGCGTCTGGCGGCGGTGGGATGAGATCCTGG
>DASYVW010000645.1:0-16328 GCA_035936675.1 Gemmatimonadales bacterium | reverse complement strand
CGCCGTTCTCCCGAAATCGGGTGGACTCAAGAGCCCGCTGATGTGCCTGACCCAGGCGCGGTACGGCATCGCGTGGGGAGCCATTGGCGCGGCGATGGCGTGCTACGACGAGGCGCTGCGCTACGCCGGCCAGCGGGTGATGTTTGACAAGCCCATCGCCGCGACCCAGATCCAGCAGGTTCGTCTGGTCGAGATGCTGACCGAGATCACCAAGGCGCAGTTCATGACCCTTCAGCTCGGCCGGCTCAAGGACGCCGGGACCATGACGCCGTTCCAGGTGTCACTCTGCAAGCGAAACAACGTGGATATGGCCTGCGAGTGCGCCCGTGAGGCGCGCCGGCTGCTTGGCGCCAACGGCATTCTGGCCGAGTATCACTCGATGCGGCACATGGCCAACCTGGAATCGGTCTATACCTACGAGGGGACGCACGACATGCACTCGCTCATCGTGGGTGAGGCCATTACCGGACACGGCGCATACACGTGATGTTCGTCACCGCCTGCAGCGCGCCTGATCGCGACTCTGGAGGGGAGCAACGGACCTCCACAGGGAGCATCGATGGCCAATCGCGTGACGGTGTGGTGGCAGGGACAGGAGTACGACGCGGTCCGCCAGGACGGGACTGAGGTCGGTACCGCGTCCGGCTCGGTCTGGCAGCTGCTGCATGAGGGGGCGCCGGTGACGAGCTTTTCCGCTGAGCCTGCCGAGAGTGCAGGGGCGGTCAAGGAAAAGATTCTGGAGTGGCTGGAAGGAAACCGGTCACGCCCCGCAATGGATGTAGGGCGGCAATAGCGCCCTTCGCCTTCGCTCAGAGCTTGCCCTGAGCAGCGCGAAGGGGCAGGCTCAACGAGGGACCTTCTCCCTGAGTTAATGCTCACATCGCGCCCTGCCCGACTCTCGGTAGTCCCCGTTTTCCTGCTCTGGTCATCGCTTCTATCGGGTCAAGAGCCCGATACCACCCGTAGCGACACCACCCGAACCGACACGACCCGGGTCACCACCCTCGAAACCATCGAGGTGACGGGCTCGATTGCCCCGACGGCCGGGCCCGGCATCGGGTCGGGTGTGCCGGCACGGATCTCGACCGTGACCGGTGAAGCCATAGACGCCTGGGAGCCACGGCTCCTGGCCGATGCGCTCGGCACCCAGACCGGCGTCTCGTTGTACGACGACCTCGGCAGTCCGTTCAAGCTGAACCTGAGCACCCGCGGCTTCAATGTAGGTCCTGTCGTTGGTCTCCCGCCCGGTGTGTCTGTCTTCCTCGACGGTGTGCGCCAGAACGAGCCGGACGCGGCGGAGGTGAACTTCGACCTGTTGCCGATGGAACATGTCCAGCGGGTCGAGCTCCTCAGCGGTTCTGGTTCCCTGCTGGGCCCGAACTCGCTCGGCGGCGCGGTGAACCTCATTACCCGAAGGGGAAGCGGTCCGCTGGCAGCGGACGCCGAGCTGTCCGGCGGCTCGTACGGGGCGTACTCGGCGGAGGCGTCGGTCGACGGGCGCACCGCGCGCGGGTTGGACTACTATGTCGCGGGTGGCTACGAGAACGAGGACGGCTGGCGCCAGGCGACCGGGGCCGAGAACCTGAATGGCTTCATCAATCTGGGCCGTCGAGGGCCCGAGCGGGGCATCAGTTTCCAGGCATTCGGCGCCGAGTCGAGGGCCGAGACTGCCGGATCACTTCCGGAGAGCATTTTCTGGGTTTCCCCCCGGACGAACTTTACGGTCGGCGACTTCGAGGACCTCAACCAGCTACAGACTTCCGTCTCCGGCTATATCCCGATCGGCCGGGGCCGACTCTCGTTTACGAGCTACGCGCGCCGGACCCACGCCGAACGGTTCAACGTCAATCAGGCCCCGGACAACAACATTCGCTCGTTCACCACCAACGGCACGGTCGGGGGGAACCTCGATTGGCGGTGGACCACGCCGCGCGCCAATGGCAGCCTCTCCCTCCGGCTCGGGACGGACGGCGCAGTCAACCGGGTCCACATCCAGCTACTCGAGGTGGATCCTGCTATCCCTTCCAGCCAGATGCTGACCACCGACGTCCGAAGTCCCAGTTACGACGTGGCCGGTTATGCCCTGGCCGACCTCCGGATAGCGGATGTGACCTTTTCCGGCGGCTTCCGCTACGACTATATCCATATCCCATTCGAAGACCAGCTGGACCCTGCCGCCGACACGGCGAACAGCTTCAACCGGCTCAGCCCACGTGGCGGGGTGAGTCTGGATGTTGCGCCCGGCGCGTCAATGTACGCCTCGGTGGGGCAGAGCTTCCGCGCCCCCGCCATTCTGGAGCTCGCCTGCGCGGATGAGACGGCGGCCTGTCCACTGCCCTTTGCCCTGGGCGATGATCCACCACTCAAGCCGGTAGTGGGTACCACGTTCGAAGTCGGCGGGCAGGTGGTGCGCGGGCCTGCCATCCTGAACGCCTCGGTGTACCGCACCAACGTTCGCGACGACATCTTCTTCATCCAATCGGCCGACGCAGTCTTCGAAGGCTTTTTCAACAACATCGGGAATACCCGGCGGGAGGGGATCGAGCTCGGGGTCCAAGTGCTGCCGACGGAGCGGCTCTCTCTCTACGCCAACTACGCGTTCACTCGGGCCACGTTCCGAAACGCAGCCGACATCTTCAGCATCCGGTCAAACTCGGCCTTCGCGGCGTCTTCGCTGGCCGGCGAGAACAATGTCGCGCCCGGGGATAGACTGCCGCTGATCCCGGATCACCAGGTGAAAGCCGGTGGCCTGCTCACACTCCCCGTGGGGCTCCAGTTCGGGGTGGATGCCCGGTACACCGGCCGGCAGTGGCTCCGGGGAGACGAGGCGAACGAGACCCAGCCGCTGGGGGGATACTTCGTGGCCAGTGGTCGGGCCGGCTTCAGCCGGGCCAACTGGGAGATTTCGGCAGTCGTCTCGAACCTATTCGACTCTCACCGGCCGGTGTTCGGGACGTTCAACGAGAACAGACGAAGCGGAGTGCTGGAGCGTTTTCTTACACCGATCAACGGCCGCTCGTTCAAGCTGATCGTTCGCCGCGGATTCGGGGGCGATCGGTGACCGTCATCACGGTCAACCTGTCTCGTCGTCACCATCCTGTTCGGGGGCAAAACCAGACTTAAACAGTAGTGGAGGAAATATGCAGGCTACGACCGTCGCAGTACCGGTGCGGGACACCGGAGATGCGTTCAGGGCTTCCCTGGCCGGCGCGATCAATACCCTCCTGTCGGCCATCCCAAGGATCATCGGCTTTGCCATCGTCCTCATCGTCGGGTGGATCATCTCATCGCTGCTTGCCCGTGGGGTCGAGGCCGTGCTGCATGCGGTGAAGTTCAACGACCTGGCGCGCCGTTCCGGGTTTGCTGATTTCGTCCAGAAGATGGGGGTTCGCGACGATTCTTCCGGTGTCATTGCCAGCATCGCCAAATGGTGTGTCCGGCTCATCACCCTGGTCGTGGCCTTCGATACGCTGGGGCTACCGGCTGTGTCCAGCGTGCTCAACCAGCTTCTGCTCTGGTTGCCCAACCTGATCGTCGCCCTGGTGGTGCTGGTCATCGGCGGGCTCGCGGCCAACGCGCTCTCCCGATTGGTCCGCGGCGCGACCGCGGAAGCCGGCTTCAGCAATCACGAGATGATGGAGACGGTGACGAGAGTCGCAGTGTGGGGGTTTGCCATCGTGGTCGCCATCACCCAGCTCGGCATTGCCACCACCCTGATCAATACCATCCTCATCGGCCTTATCGGCGGAGTGGCGCTGGCCTTCGGCCTCGCCTTCGGGCTCGGCGGCCGAGATCGTGCCGCCCAGATTCTCGACACGATCGGCAGGAACGCGCAGCGGGTTGGTCCCAAGCTCGAGCGCGCAGCCAATGCCGCCGGCGAAGGGGCCCAGAGCATGGCGCAGCAGCAGACCTCCGGCGTGTCGCAGCATTCTCTTAGCACTGTGGCCGATGGTGCCTGGGCGGAGCGCTCGAAGAACGATCGGCGCCAGGTCAATCGGCCGGGACTGAGAGATCGGCGCGGAGGAAACGGCTCCAGCGGTTCCTGATCGGCAGCAAGATGTGACATCGCGCGAGGCCACCGGTCAGCGGTGGCCTCGTTGCGTTCCTGTCTTCCGGGCCGCTAGCTTTGCCCCGGGTTGATGGCCTCATCGAACATCCGGAGCGTGCGTTGAAGATTGCCGTGTGCATCAAACGAGTGCCGGACATGGAGATGCGGTTCGCGATCGCGGCAGATCGCAAATCCCTCGACCAGGCCGGTCTGAAGTACGAGATGGGTGACTTCGATGGCTACGCCCTGGAGGTGGGGCTCCAGCAGGTGGAAAAGCGGGGAACCGGGGAGGTCATCATTATTTCCGTCGGCCCCGACGGAGTACAGGAGATCCTGCGCAAGGGTCTCGCGATGGGCGCCGCGCGCGCGGTGCAGCTCAAGGCTGAGGAGGTTCCCTTCGACGGGCTGGCCATCGCACAAGCGCTCGCTGCCGAGCTCAAGGACGGCGCTTACGACCTGATCCTCTTCGGCCGGGTGGCGACGGATACGGCCAATGGTGCGGTGGGCCCGATGACGGCGGAGCTCCTGAATCTTCCATGCGTCACCGCAATCTCCCACCTTGAAATTAGCGATGGCCGAGGCACCGCCCGGAGGGACCTCGAGGGGGCGTCGGAAACGGTCCAGTTCCCCCTTCCGGCCGTGCTCACGATCGACGAGGGCATCGCGCGGCCCCGCCTTGCCTCGCTCAAGGGGATCATGGCGGCGAAGAAGAAACCGTTGGAGGTGAAGCCAGCCCAGCTCGGCACTGCACGTCTGGTGGTGGAGTCGATGGCGCTTCCGCCTGACCGTCCGCCCGGGCGCATCGTCGGCGAAGGCGCGGACGCAGTTCCCGAGCTCCTCCGCCTGCTTCAGACCGAAGCAAAGGTCCTGTGATGCCGGCGGTCCTGGCTTTCGCCGAAACTCGGGAAGGGGAGCTCCGGAAGGTGGCGCTGGAGACCGTCACCGCCGCGCGGCAGGCAGCGGGCTCGTCAGGTGGCGGAGAGGTGCATGCCATGCTCATCGGCCCGCCTGGTGTCGCGGCCCGGGCGGAAGCGCTGGGGCGCCACGGTGCCGATGTCGTCATCGTCGTCGAGCACCCGGCGCTGGCACGCTACAACTCGGAGGCGTTCGCCGCGACCGTGGCGGAACGGCTTCGCTCCGGCGACTACCGCGCCGGCTTCTTTTCGGCCTCGGCCCAGGGCCGGGACCTCGCGCCGCGGGTGGCGGCTAAGCTCGGTGTGAGCCTGGCCTCCGACGTCACCGGGTTCGAGATCCACGGCGACTCGGTGACCGCTCGGCATCCCGCCTATACCGGAAAGGTCGTGGTGACCCTGCGGTTGACCGGGACGCCGGCGCTGCTCTCACTTCGCCCCGGGTCGATCACCCCGGCGGAGCAGCCCCGGCAGGCGCGAGTGGAGACGGCGGATCCGGCAATGGACCCTGCCGCCGCCCGGGTGGTCGTGACCGAGCTCTCCCAACGCCCTTCGACCAGACTCGATCTGGGCGAGGCGTCCATCATCGTCAGTGGCGGGCGGGGGCTCCGGGCGGCGGAAAACTTCAAGCTGGTGGAGGACCTGGCCGAGGCGATCGGGAACGCGGCGGTCGGCGCCACTCGCGCCGTCACCGATGACGGCTGGCGGCCGCCGACGGATCAGATTGGGCAGACCGGACGCCTGGTGAGTCCTGATCTCTACATCGCCGTGGGGATCTCAGGTGCCATCCAGCATCTGGCCGGCATGCGCACCGCCAAGACGATCGTGGCGATCAACAAAGACAAGGACGCCCCGATCTTCAAGGTAGCGGATTACGGAATCGTAGGCGATCTGTTCGAGGTCGTTCCCCGGCTGACCGAGGAGATCCGGAAGGCGCGGAAGGGGCACTAACTTGAGTCAGCGTAGCTCGGCTACCATCGCTTGAATCCGTCTCACTCCTTCGGCTACGGCGGCCTCCTCGGGTCCGAACGAGAATCGCACGTAATGCCGGAACCGTGAGGGCCGGCCGCTGCGGCGCTTGCCCGGATTGATGTCGAAGAACTCGCCGGGAACACAGATGACTTTGCGCTCCAGCGCCGCCCGGAAGAACGACATGCCGTCGTTGATGGACGCGGGCAGGGCTGAGACGTCCCCCCACCAATAGAAGGTGCCTTCCGGTTCGACATCGAATCGAATCCCCGCTTGCTTGAGACCATCGCCCAGGATCCGGCGTTTGCGTCGGAAAGCCTGATGAATGGCCGCTGTCTCTGCTTGGACCAGATCCGGCGCGAGCAGCGGGATGGCCGAGCGTTGGAGCGGTTTGCTGCCACCGCCGTCGAGAAACGATCCGCTGCTCGAGACCGCCTCGATCACCGGCTGCGGCGCCACCATCCAGGTGCAACGCCATCCGGGATAGCGCCAATTCTTGGTCAGTCCGTCGAAGAGCACGACCGGATCGGCGTCAACGTCGGTCACGTATCGTGCCGCCGAGACCAGACCGGGATCGTCTCCGGCTGTGCCCCAGACGTAGTGGGAGTAGAACTCGTCGATCAGCAACGAGCACCCCAGCTCACGCGCGACGTGCACCCATCCCTTCAGCTCCTCCCCCTGGATAACCTTCCCCGTCGGGTTGCATGGGTTCGAGAGCAACAGCGCCGAGAGTCCCCGGCCAGTGATCTCCCGGCGCAACTCGTCGAGCCCGAAGTGGTAGCCGCTCTGTCCCTCCAGCAGGATGGGAATCGCCGTGAAGAGCTTGAAGACGTCCAGGAGCTCCTCGTACGCTGTGTAGTCGGGCAGGAAATGGCCCAGGTTCACCTGGCCTAACGCGGCCACGGCGCGTGTGAGAGAGGCTCGGCCCCCGCCGCAGATGCAGACGTTCCGCTCGGTGTACTTGGAGCGCGAGTCCCGGCGGTAGAGCTCGTTGTACAGGTCCGCCACGGCGCGGCGCAGCTCCCAGAGCCCCGGGATCGGCGCGTAGTCCTGGTCGCCTGGTCCGATGTTCACCTCGGTGAGGCGCGGAGGCGCGCCGGGGAGCGGGCCGGTCTCGGGCTGGCCCTGGCCGAGGTTGCACCAGTCGGGGTGACCGTAGCGATAGCCCAGGCGGCCGGCTTCGGCCATCACGAAGATGACGCCCGTGAATGGAACCGAACGAAATCCCGGAATGGTCACTAGAGGACCCGTCGGGGAACGTGACGCATGTAACTCGCATAACCGGGGAATCGCTGGAGCATCCAGCGCTCTTCCGCCCTGGCCTTCGCATTGAAGTACTGAAGGGTCACAAAGCCCACCACGAGTGCGAGGGTCCAGTTGCTCCACGCCAGGGTATACCCGGTGAGTACCAGGACTACACCGGTGTAGATCGGATGGCGAGCGTGGTCGTAGGCACCGGAGGTGACCAGCTCGCCCGTGGCGAGCGGCTCGATGCCCGGGGTGATGTTGCGTCCCAGCGAGTGCACTCCCCAGACCAGCACGCCAACCCCACCGGCCACTATGATGCCGCCGAGCCAGCGGATCCACGACGGGTCCACCCGATTCAGCATGAAGTCGGCATCACCGAGATTGATGTGCCGCGGCACCAGCGGGGCAGCGAATAGAACCGCCAGCATGAGGATGGTTTGTCCCCACACCCATGGATCGCGCACCGCTTTCCGGAGGTCCATGGCCGTAAGCTTACCACCGTTATATTCAACCCGCCTCGTTCGCCGTCCGCCGAACGTTCAGGAGCGCATCCTGTGACGAAGATTCTTCCTATTCGCCATCAGCCCGGCCTGCCACTCGACCGCGTGATCCTGAAGGACCCGCCGGCCGCAGAGGCAATCCAGATGGACGTGTTGATCGTGGGCGCGGGCCCGGCCGGGCTCGCCTGTGCGATCGAGCTTGCGCGGCTCGTGAAACAGGACCAGGAAGCCGGGGGTGGAATACCCGACGTCAACATCGCGGTTCTGGAGAAGGCCGGAAGTCTGGGCGAGCACAGCTTGTCGGGCGCCGTCGTCAACCCACGCGCGTTCCGCGAGCTCTTTCCGGAGTTGAACCCTGAGGACTTCCCCTTTCGCCAGCCGGTAAACGCCGAGGCGGTGTACCTCCTGACTGAGCGCAGGGCACAGCGGATCCCCACGCCGCCGACGATGCACAACAAGGGCTACTACACCGCATCGCTCTGTGAGATCGTTCGCTGGCTCGGCGACCGGGCCGAGGAACATGGAATCAACCTGTTCGCCGGATTCCCGGTGGATGGCCTGCTGGTGGAAGGCAATGCGGTGCGAGGAGTGCGGACGTCACCAGCGGGCTTGGATCGCGAGGGGAAACCCACCGGGAGCTACACCGAGCCGACCGACCTGACGGCCCGGATCACCGTCGTGGCCGAAGGCACCCGCGGCCTCCTCTCCCAGGCCTACCGGCAGTGGCAAAAGATCGGCTCCTCGAACCCACAACTCTACGCCTTGGGCGTGAAGGAGGTGTGGCAGACCAGTCGCCCGCTCGACCGGGTGATCCACACCCTGGGATGGCCGCTTCCCACCGACGCGTTTGGCGGAAGTTTCATGTATCCGCTCGGCCCGGAGCAAGTGGCGATCGGTC
Source organism: Gemmatimonadales bacterium (assembly GCA_035936675.1). Classification (GTDB taxonomy): domain Bacteria; phylum Gemmatimonadota; class Gemmatimonadetes; order Gemmatimonadales; family GWC2-71-9; genus CAVVWJ01. The sequence goes on along the minus strand of DASYVW010000645.1, from coordinate 7,754 downwards.
TGGTGGTGGGCCTCGACTATCACGACGCCGCGCTCGATGTGCATGAGCTACTGCAACGGATGAAGCTGCATCCGCTCTTCCGCCGGCAGCTCGAGGGTGGTCAGCTGCTCGAGTGGGGTGCAAAGACCATCCCGGAAGGCGGCTACTACTCGCTTCCCGAGCGCCGCTATGGCGACGGCATTCTGCTGACTGGGGATGCGGTGGGATTCGTCGATGTGCCTTCACTCAAAGGCATCCACTACGCCATGCAATCGGGAATCTTTGCCGCCCGAGCCGCCTTTGCGGCGCTCAAGGCGGGCGACAGCTCGGCGGGTGCCCTCGCACCCTACGATCGAATGGTGGACGACAGCTACATCGCCCAGGATCTCTATCGCACCCGAAATATGCGGCTGGCGTTCAAGCATGGGTTCTTCGCGGGCGGGGCCAGGGCCGGGCTGATGACGCTGACCGGCGGCCGCTTTCCCGGTGGAAAGATCGACATGCCGGCAGATGCCGAGGTTCCCCGTACCGTCACTGCCGCGCGGCAACTAGCAGCTGATAACCGGCTCACCTTCAGCAAGGTGGACGCGGTGTTCAAGTCCGGAAATGCTACCCGTGACTCCATACCCTCTCACCTGCTCGTCGGACGAGATATCACTGGCGAGGTAGCCGATTTTTACAGCCACATGTGCCCGGCCGGGGTGTACGAGCGGATCGGAAACGAGCTGAGGGTAAACGCGGCGAATTGTGTGGACTGCAAGGCGACTGATGTGCTGGGACCTCGATGGACTCCCCGGGAAGGAGGCAGTGGACCGAAGTATCGACTCATGTAGCGCGCTGAGCGCAAGCCTTTGCATGAATGGGATGCAATTGCTGCGCGGGGCTAATCATCTCGCGCGCCGCAGCTTCAGCTCTTTTCTGCGATCTGCACGATTCTCCTACGCATCATCGTTAGACACCGTCGCATTCTTACGGATTGTTAGTTCCAGGCATCCTTCCGAAAATACAAGTGCCTCAAGGTCTTCGGGTATAAGTCGTGGCGGGCGAGTGGGAGGTGGCGTGTGGCGCGCTGCTTGCCGCAGGCGCACGTACACCTCGGTTGTCCGGAGCAGGAGGAAGGCTATGCGTCGAGCTGGATACATACCGGCTCTCACACTGCTGCTCGGGTTGAGCCTGGGGGTGCCAGATGCCGCCCGGGCCCAGGCTGCGAGCGCGTCGTGGCAGTCGACGCCGGCTTCGATCCTGAAAAATGCATTGCGCAATGTCGTCGCGGCACAGGACCGCTATCGAGCCACCCACCCTGTCTTCGCGACTTCGATCGAGGTACTGCAGGTGCCGGCGGAGCCTGATGTCAGGCTCCAGATCCTCGGTGCGACGCCGAACGGCTGGCGCGCCAGGGCCACGCACCGGGCACGGCCTGGACGGAGCTGCGTGATCTTCGTGGGACAAGTGAGCGGGCTGGAGCTTCCGAAAACCGACGGCGACGGCGAAATGGCCGGAGAGGAAAGGGTGCCACTCTGTGATCGGATGGAGTAAGGCTGGGCCGGTAGTCGGATCCAAGCCAGCGACGACCCCAGCCCTTCGGCCACATGGGTTGATCAGCAATGCATGGCGGTGGGGGGCGGGTTTCATCTCCGCCGGGGCGGGACTGGTATCCATCCTGTCCTACACTCACTCGATTCGGGCCAAGTTCGAGGGCATGGACTCGGTGGCGACGGAAGCACTCGCTCATGCTGCGGTTCGCTGGGTCGGGATTACACCGACGGCGGACACGGCAACCTCGATCGGGGATACGATCCAGCTGGCCGTCACGGCCACTGATGCGAGAGGCAACGCGTTGCTGGGTGCGCCGACTACCTGGAGCAGCACGGATACAGCAGTGGCATCGGTAGACAGCGCGGGGACGGTCGTGGCGCGAGGTGGTGGAGCCACGGCAGTCACGGTGATGATCGGAGGGAAGTCCGCGCTGACCCACGTGTACGTGCAGCAGGCGCCTGCGGACCTCCGGGTGGTGGGCGAAAGCATGTTCCGCGTGCCGGAAGGCGAGCGCGGAAAGACCGTCGCCCAGGTGGTTGACGCGCGGGGTCACGAGATTCCGGGCCTCGGCACCAGATGGCGGTCCGCCGACCCGTCGATCGTGGCGATTGACAGCATGGGCAACGCCACGGGGATAGCCCCGGGCCGGACGAGCCTGGTGGCAAGGTATAACACCCTGGTGGTGCAGCTCCCGGTGGAGGTCTACCCGGTGCCCGCGTCGCTCACCCTGCTCGGTGGCGATGGACAACGCGCTCCGGCGGGGCGGCGGGTCAGCCAGCCGGTCATGGTTCAGGTGGTGTCTCGCAGCGGACGTCCCATCGAAGGGGTGCCGGTGCGATTCGTTCTCGAGGAAGGAGCCGGCCGGGTTGAGCCGGCGGCTGACTCGTCCGATGTCCAGGGGATGGCCCGGGCGGCGTGGACGCTGGGCGGGGCGCCAGGACGCCAGAGCCTCTCGGTGGTTGCCGAAGGCGTGGCGAGCCCGACGCTGGTGACAGCCGAAGCGGAGCCGGTCGCCGCGAACACCCGGATTGCCGTGGTGACTGAGCACCTCGAGGGGCCGGCGGGCGGTGCGTTGCCGGAGCCGTTTGCGGTGCGGGTGACGGACTCGAGCGGCGTGGCCCTGGCCGATGTGCCGGTGGCGTGGACCGCTGGAGACAATGGGAGCATCGTGGCGAACGAGTCCCGGACCGATTCATTGGGTGAGGCGCGGGCCCGATGGACCTTGGGACCGGAGTCGGGGTCTCAACGAGCCTACGTGCAGGTCGGCAATGCGCGCGCGATGCCCCGGTTCATGGTCGAGGCCTCGGCGCTGGCGGGAGCTCCGGCCGGCTTGGCGCTCGTGAATGGGAAGAAGTCCGAAGGCCTGGTTGGAGCCGTGCTGAAGCCGCTACCGGAGCTTCGCGTGGTGGACCGGGCAGGGAATCCGGTGCCGGGAGTAGCACTCACCATCCTGCCGTCGAGCGGAACGGTGACCGACAGCACCCCGGCAACTGATTCTACCGGGCGGGTTCGGGTGGCCTGGACGCTGGGCCGCAACGCGGGCCTGCAGCGAATGACCGCACGAGTGGAGGGCGTACCGCGTCCGGTCGAGATCTCGGCGCGAGCTCGCGCGGCCGGCCCGGCGAACCTCACGTTCGTCGCGCCGAAGCCCGGCACGGCCAACCGAGCGATTCAATCGCTCGATGTCGATCTGACGGATGCCTATGGCAACCCGGTGGCTGATCAGCCGGTGGTGTTCAGCACCAAGGTCGGTAACGTGAGCCCGGGCCGAGTGATGACGGACGCCCACGGTCGCGCGCACACGCGCTGGACCCCGGGCACGAAGGTCGGCCAGCGGACGTTGCTCGCAGCGGTGAAGGGAACTGACGCTCGTGCCAGCTTTGTGCTGGAGGCTCCAATAGCCGCGGCCCCACTTAAGGCCGCAACGGTGAAAAAGCAGACCGTAAGACACGTTGCTCGATAACAGGACGCACATCACAGTGGTGGTTGGTAAAATCGTGAAGTACGAGTGGCGGTAACAGTTCAGCGGATGCTGAGAAACAAGTTTGCCTGGTTGGTATAAGGGTAGTAGCTGAGCAGGAAGTTTTTACTGTCCCCAGTCGTCAAATCAGGTTCACGCTCAATGAGAGGATCTTAACCGTAGTTCCACCTTCGCAGCATCGGAGGAAATATGACCGGCCCACGCACTCCCACTGTGCACCCATGCCTTCGCCGGCCATGGCTCCTCCTGCCGTTTTTGGCAACTGTCGTCTTTTTACCCATGGCATGCAGCGATCAGCCTACTGAGAACAGCCTGCCCAGCAGTGCCGGGCCGTCTATGGCCTCGGGGCTGTCCCACCCGCGCGAACTGAAGCAGAGCGACGTGGTGGCGGCAGCGATGGCCTCGGGCTACCTGCAGCCGAAGCCGTCGAACCCCACGGTGAGCCTGTCCATCGCCTCGGCGGCGGTGGGCACCGGGCCCAAGATCCTGCTCCTGTCTGATGCCGATGGGGCCGCGACAACGGCCCTGGGGAACAGCCTTGCCAACGCCGGCTTCCAGGTCACCGTTCGTCCCGCTCCAGAGTACAACTGGGACGGAACCAACCCGGCTTTGACCGGCTATGCCCTGGTGATCCATCTTAATGGATTCACCTGGGCCACTCCTCTGCGCGCCGCAAGCCAGACCGCGCTCACCAGCTTCGTTCAGAACGGTGGCGGGTTCATCGGTGCCTCGTGGAACGGCTATGAGGCAACCGTCAGCCAGAGGGGCATGCCGGAGCTCGTGCTTCAGGGTACCGGAGCCAACTGCGGCCAGTGCGTCATCACCTATAGTGTGGTTCAGGGTCAGGAGAGCCATCCGGTGCTCGCCGGAGTCCCTTCGACCTTCACCTTCCGTGCTGACGGCCATGACGCGGGGGCGCAGCTGCCGTTCGCCAGCAACCCCTCCACGGCCCTGATGCGGGTGCCAACCGGCCCTCCGGCCGTGCTGGTGCGTCAGGTCGGGGCGGGCAAGGTGGTGAGCTTCAGCTTCGCGCCGAACTACGGGCTCGGATCCCTCGGCATTACGCTGCTGGATCCGAACATTCTGCGCCTGTACCTGAACTCGGCGATCTGGACTACGGGTTGGACGCCTGACGGTGACGGTGACGGCGTGCCGAACGCCGTAGATAACTGTCCCAACGTGGCCAACGCCGACCAGGCCGATCTCGACGGCGATGGCGCCGGCGATGCCTGCGATCCCGACGACGATAACGACGGCATAGCCGATACGATCGACAACTGCCCCATGGTGGCCAATGCCAACCAGTACGATGAGGATCACGACGGCACTGGCGACGCGTGCGAGGTGCAGGAAGACCAGACGATTACCTTCGCCGAGCTCGCAGGCAAGACGTTCGGCGATGCCGACTTCACCGTTGCGGCCACCGCGAGCTCCAAGTTGCCCGTGAGCCTTACGGCCAGCGGCCAGTGCACCATTTCGGACGCCAGCGTCCACCTGACCGGCACGGGCGACTGCACCATTACCGCGCACCAGGGTGGCAATACCAGCTACCGGCCCGCGGCGGAGGTCAGCCGCACATTCAGCATTGCCAAGGGCTCGGCTACACTCGTGTTCGACAACCTGAATTGGACGTACAGTGGTAGCCCTTTCGCCGTGACCGTGACGAGCAGTCCGGCCGGCCTCTCGGGCGTCGCCATCACTTATAACGGCTCGTCCACCCCGCCGACGAATCCGGGGACGTACGCCGTGAGCGCCACGCTGACCAACGACAACTACCAGGCCGCCCCGGCGAGCGGGACATTGGTCATTGCCAAGGCGACCGCAACTGTCACCCTGGGGGACCTGAGCCGCACGTACTCCGGTAGCGCCCAGGCCGTCACTGCCACAACCAGCCCCGCTGGGCTGGGAACCGTCACGATCACCTACGACGCTTCTGCTGCACCGCCGACCAGTGCGGGTTCGTATTCCGTCATTGCCACGCTGGAGAACGACTTGTACCAGGCGGCGCCGGCGAGCGGAACCCTGATCATTGCCAAGGCCCCGGCGACACTGACCGTGGGCACCGAATACGTGTACGACGGCACGGCCAAGCAGGCCAACATCACCACGTCGCCGGCCGGACTTGCGGGCATCGTCCTCACGTACGGGCGGAACGGAGTGCCGGTGCAGTCGCCGATCGATGCCGGTATCTACCAGGTCCTGGCAAGCCTGCAGAATTCGAACTACCAGGCGCCCGACGCGTTCGGTACGCTGACAATCCTTCCGGCCACGCCGACCATTACTTGGCCGGCGCCGGCCTCGATCTCGGCGGGCACTCCGCTCGGAGCCGCGCAGCTGAACGCGACGGCCGCCGGGGTCGGAGGCATCAGCCCGGCCGGTAACTTTGTGTACACGCCGACGGCAGGCACGTCCCTCACGCCCGGCACGCATGTGCTGGCGGTAGAGTTTATCCCGAACGACCTGAACTACACCGGTAACGCGGCGACCGTCAGCATCGACGTCAGTTTGGCGGTTTCAGTGCTCCACTTCCGCGGGTTCTTCAAGCCGGTGCGGAATGCCCCGATGTTCAACCGCGTCATGGCGGGACAGGCCGTCCCTCTCAGGTTCACGGTGGATGGCTACCGGGGTACGACGGTCCTGAAGGCCGGCTCGCCGACCTCCAGCCCGATCTCGTGCCAGGCTGTCCGGTCGGAGAACCTCGTGGACGAAACCGAGCCGGCAAATCATGGCGGCCTGCGTCAGGACGGCGCCAAGTTCAAGTTCAAGTACATCTGGAAGACCGACCCGAGCTGGGCGGGAACCTGCCGGAAGCTGGTGCTGACGCTGGTGGACGGCTCCTCCTACGAGGCGCTCTTCCGGTTCCCCGGGAAGCATCAGAGAACCGGGGATCGCGAGAGAGACCAGGAACACGGGAAGGCCAAGTCACGCGAAAAAGAGAATTCACGGGAAAAAGGCAAGAAGTAAATACGCTGCGGTAAGGTCAGGGTGGCTCCAGTGAGGGCCACCCTGATCTGCTTTTTCAGGCCTCTCCCAGCACCTTGATCACCACCCGTTTGCGTCGCTGTCCATCCCACTCCCCATAGAAGACCCGCTGCCAAGGCCCAAGGTCGAGCTTGGCTGCGGTGATCGGGACGATCACCTCGTGGCCTACGGTCAGGCTCCTGAGGTGGGCGGCAGCGTTGTCCTCGCCGGTCTCGTTGTGCCGGTAACGGGGTGGGTCCCAAGGGGCGATCGTCTCCTCCAGCCACTGGAGGATGTCCTGCCAGAGGCCCGACTCATGGTCGTTCACGAACACCGATGCGCTGATGTGCATCGCCGACACCAGTGCCAGGCCCTCGCGGACCCGGCTGACCGCCACCTGCTCGGCCACCTGATCGGTGATGTCGATGATCTCCTGGCGCCGCTTGGTCTCGAACCAGAGATAATGGGTGTGCGTCGTCATGGCCAAAGGTGTTTACACAGTTTATCTGAGGAGATCCTCCAGCCGCACGGCCGTGTCCGTCTTCTCATCCCGATATTTCACGATGACCGGGGTGTACAGCGCAATCCCCGCCGTGGCTCCGGCTCCCGCCTTGACCGGGCGAGTGCCGGGGACGACCACGGCGTCGCGCGGGATCTCGAGCGGCTGGTCTCCCTCACGCCGGTAGACCCGATCATGCACCAGGTCGAACACACTGGTGCCGCCGGTGAGGATCGTCCCCGGCGCCAGCACGGCGCGTTCCCTGACGACGGTCCCCTCGTACACGCCACAGTTGCCGCCGACCAGGACACCATCCTCGATGATCACCGGCAACGCGCCCGCGGGCTCCAGCACGCCTCCGATCTGGGCACCCGCGGAGAGGTGTACCCGCCGGCCGATTTGGGCACAGGAGCCCACCAGGGCATGGGAGTCCACCATCGTCCCCTCACCGACGTAAGCGCCCACATTGATGTACATCGGCGGCATACAGACCACGCCGGGCGCGACGTAGCAGCCGTCCCAGATGGCCGATCCGCCGGGAACGATGCGAACGTTCTGCGCCGAGCTCATGGCGCGGAGAGGGTAGGTGTCCTTGTCGTAGAACGGAAACGGCCCGCCAACCGCAGCGGGCCCGATGCGCCCGAGCCGGAAGCCGAGCAGGATCCCGGTTTTGACCCACGAGTTGACCCGCCAGCGACCGTCAGAGCCGCGCTCAGCCGCCCGCACACTACCGGCGTTGAGGGCGGTTTTCAGCGCCTGAAATGCCTCCAGTGCAGCCGCCTCTTCTCCCGGCGGCAC
>DASYVW010000644.1:0-4283 GCA_035936675.1 Gemmatimonadales bacterium | reverse complement strand
GAGCGCTATCGCTGGCTTCCCGCGGAGTTCGGGCCCCGGTACATCCATGTGAATATTCCCGGGTACGAGCTATATGCCTACGACGGAGGCAAGCCGGTGCTCAAGATGCGGGTCGTGGTGGGCGAGGAGTACGAGAACGCTACTCCCGTGTTTGCGGACTCGATGACGTTCGTGGTCTTCCGGCCGTACTGGTATGTGCCGCAGCGGATCCTGGTCCGCGAGATTCTCCCGAGAATCAGGAAGAAGCGCTCCTACCTCGTCGGGCACCATTTTGAGGTGGTCGATGCCAAACGCGAGTCACTGGTGCTGAACCCGCGCAGGATCAACTGGTCCCGCGTGGACACCACCAAAGTTCGAGTGCGACAGAGAGGGGGAAGCCCCACGAACCCGCTCGGTTTGGTGAAGTTCATGTTTCCGAACCAGTTCGCCGTCTATCTGCATGACACACCCACCCGGAAATTGTTTAATCGGCCGAAGCGGACGCTGAGTCACGGCTGCGTGTGGGTGGAGAAGCCGGTGGAGCTGGCCGACTACGTGCTTGCGGGGCAGGACGACTGGGACGAGAAGAAGATCCGGGAGGCGATGCAGACGGCGCATTCAGCGGGCGAGGATGGAGGCGCGGACCGCCACACCGTCACACTGGAGCGGCCGGTGCCAGTCTACATCGTCTACTTCACTGCATTCGTCCGAGACGGCATCCTCAACTTTCGGCGCGATCCCTATGGCAAGGATCGCGAAGCGATTGCCAGACTGGGAAAGCTGAGCCCGAGCGACCCCCGGCTTTGCGAGGAGCTCCAGAAGCTTGTCGGAGGATGAGGTGGGGGCGGCAGCGCCGGCAGGGGTGAAACCGTTGGTCTCACTACCCGCTGGATTCCACTTTTGCTTTTCGCGGGCCTTGAACGGTGCCGAAGAAGATCCACCCACGGCGGGACGCCTGTGGGAACCGCAGGTCGGTCTCGAAATGAGGATGAAAGTGAGCGGGCAGCGCCATCCAAGCTGACGGTGCAGGGTGACTCCCGCCAATACGACTCAGGAATGTTGCCTCGGACGCGGGTGGACCCTCGTGGTCTACAGCGCCAAGTCTGACGCCACCGTCCACCCACCGGCGTGCCCCAGGTGTCGGGGTCGCTGCTGCGCCCGGCTGTCAGCCTACGAGTTCGCGCGCGCGGGCGTGCTCCGTCCTGGCCGATGTGTCGAGGGCGAGTGCGACCTTGGGAACGACACGCTGGCCTTCCTGCTTGACGCCAGGACGACCCCAGCCAGCTACCGCCTCAGCTACACGCCAGCGGACTCCAGTGGGCCGATAGAGGCTCGGGGGAGCCTCCTGTGGTCACCAACCCAGTGCGGCCCATGCTTCCTATTTGGTTGTCCTCGGTGCGGCAGGCGGTGCGCGATGCTGTACCTCCCGTCCAGTGCGGACGAGCTCGCCTGCCGGCGCTGCCACGATCTCCGGTACGCATCGGAGAACATGACCCGCCGGTCCCGCCTCGAGCGTCGATCGCGGCGCCTCTACCGGCAAGCCGGCAGCGCGGAACTGGGCGCCGCATTCACGCGGAAGCCTCACCGAATGACCTGGCGGCGCTTCCACCGACTGATGGATGAAGCCGAGAGTTTAGACCGGGAGGCGGCAGGGATGGCCTCGCTGCCGCGGCGGCTTGCGGACCGACTCCGCTGATCGCGCACCAACCTACGTTCCGTAAACATGAAGCGCCGTCAGCTTCAAGCGCTTGTTAGGCAGCCAATTCCAAGACAATGCTTGACATTGCGGCCTAGTCCGGGGTCGGGCCTAACCGTTCGCTGTCGCGCTGCTTTGCTAAGATTCGTTCCGCAAAGTCGACCCGCTCTTCCAGCTCGCCAATCCGCTCCTGCAACTGATCGAGCTGGCCAAGACGGACCTGAAGATCCCCCAGCGCCTCGCGCTCTGGTTGGTCCATTACGCGGGACTTGGGTTTGGGCAAGAACCGTAGCAGGGCTACTCCAGCAAATACAAGCAAGATGATCGCCCCGAATGAGGCCGTGGGCCAGAACACCTCGCCCGGAATTCCGAACATCCTTCGCCAGCCTCACTTTCGACGCCTGGGTGATCGGTGGACCTTGACTGGTACGTACGAGCTCGTCGGCACAGAGTTTCGATTGATTGCCTAACCACTGCCACAGCCCGCCCGTGACCGCCAGCGGGAGTCGGTGGCCGGGGCGACGAGGTGGTGGTCCGGGCCGGCGACGAGGGGATCCGCTGCCTTGCACGCCGCGGTTTCGGCAGCAACTTTGGTGGGTTCCCCGGTATCACTCACTCGGAGCCCACCATGAGACGCCTCGTCGTTATCGCGGTCCTCGCGCTGCTCGCGTCACCCCTCGCCGCGCAGGACAATCCATTCAAGGTGCCCAAGAACAAGGTCAACGCCATCCAGGTCAGCTACGCCTACGCCGGCGACATGCAGGGGACCGGTGAGCGGGCTATCTCCAAGGACAAGTTCGTCACCCACGAGAACACGACCTCCAAATTCTTCGGCAAGACCACCAGCACCGACTCCTGGACCCTGCTCACGTCCGATTATAGCTATAGCGCCGATCTCACCAAGAAGACCGGCGTCAAACGCCCCAACGTGCTCCCCTACATGGAAAAGGCGTACGACGATCTCGACGGTGCGTCGAAGCGCCGCCTTTACCAGAACATGCAGGACATGGTGCAGATGATCACCCGCGCCTTCGGGACCCAGGCGCTGACAGCCGGCGAGAAGGGCGAAACCAAGACCTTCGCTGGGGAGAAGTGCCGGGAGCACTCCTTCGCCGGGTTCTCGGTCTGCTCGATGGAGGATGCGCCGGCCGTTCCGCTCCACCTGCAAGGCAACCTCCTTTGTGTGGACTTCGAGGAGACCGCCACCTCGGTCAAGAAGGGCGAGCCGCCGGCCTCGGCGTTTGATCCCCCTCCCGGCATCACCTTTCAGAGCGACCCCAACATGGCGAGCCCCGATTCCCTGGCCCGCGGCTTTGTCACCTACCTGGCGAGCCAGCAGCTCGCCGATTCCCTTGCCAAGGCGAAGGCGGAGATGGCGAAGCAGGCTCCGGCGAGCAACGCGAGCAGCGGCGAGAAGCCCAGGGAGCTGACGCCGGAAGAGAAGGCGCAGCAGCGCGAGGCGTGCGAGAAACTCAAGAACTTCGACCTGGGGAAGACGATGGCCGACGCCGGAAAATCGGTGGTCAAGGAGGCGTTGAACGAGGCGGCGCAGGAGAAGGAGGCAGAGGCCAAGAACAGCGCGAAGAACAAGATCAAGGGACTGTTCAAGAAGCCCCACCTATAATTCCGTGCCGCGCGCTAGTTCTCTCGTCGAGCGGGGCGGCCGCCATGGAGACGTCCATCGCTACGGCCCTTAAGGTAGTGATACAAGCCATCGAAATAGAGCGAATCGAGCCCCAACTTGGCGGCCGATGGCATTCCTTTGTCTTCACGCCCCTTCGTGAGGATGTCCAGGAACTCCTCTCGGCTCGGCGCGTGGCCGTCCGGCTTGAGCGCCACGACAAGACTCGGAGCGAAGGACGTTCCCTGGCCGTCTTCGCCGTGGCAGCGGGCGCATTGCAAACTGTACTGTTGCCAGCCCTTATAGGCCACGACCTCGACGGTATCCCGCGGCGGCGGGTGATAGGGATCGGCCACGGCTGCCGCCGGCGCCGCGGGAGTCGCGGGCGCGGGCGAGGCACGCGTGCTAATAGCCCGCCTCGACCGTGCGACCGGTCAGCTGTCGTGGGATGAGCGATTCCGTGACGCGGACTCGGTGCGGCTGGGGGTCAGCTTCAATCGACGGATGTGGCCTCACGGCAGTATCGCCCACGCGATGCCCCACGCGGCGTTATTCGGCCCTGCACGATGATGGGTGCATTCGTAGGCAGCATCACCAATGTTGTCGCGTTGTTCTGGTGCGTATCCATGACGCTTCGGCCCACCCAAGTGGGGACGGAGGAGTCGGCCTCATAGCCTCTGGTGTCCGTGCCTGTGTCTGGACTCGCCAAGGTGAGCGCTAGAGCCAGGCCGAGCCATGTCCGGTTAACCATTGCAGGCACAGCCGAGACAATCCGTGAGTCACTTCGCCGGCCGAGAAGCCCGGCTCAAGCCCGAGTTCGGGCACCTGTATCCGCCCCTCGAGGCTGGCCGCTGGGAGCCCGCCGGGGTGATGGCGGACCGCATCGTCGCCTGGTTGCTGCGCCAGCCGAACAGGAGCGGGTACCTGGCCCCCAACCGCGTGCTCCAGGCCGACCACTTCGAGTTTCGGGGCAGCACTGGGCGGACC